>NZ_VWWC01000253.1:0-6910 GCF_011753175.1 Burkholderia sp. Cy-637
TCGGCGAACGCGCGCTCGGCCATCCCGATCCCGGCGCGCATGCGGTCGGCCTGTGGCTCGCGGCGATCCGCGACGCGCTGCGCGACTGAGTTCGAACCCGATCCCGGGCCGCCCGTGCAGGGTCAGGCCGGTCCTGGCGATATCGCGCCCGGGCCGGCCCGCCGGCAGCCGCGGCCAGGCCGCGCGGGGCGCGGCGGGCGCGCATGCGATAATCCGCGGCTGTCTGCTGCCCTTCGCGCCGCGCGCGCCTGTCCGCCGTGAATCCCTTCCTTGTTCCGCTGTCCCGCGTCGACGAGTTCGACGAGATCATCGACGTGCGCACGCCGCTCGAGTACGCGGAGGACCATATTCCCGGCGCGCTGAACGCCCCCGTGCTGAGCAACGACGAGCGCGTGATCATCGGCACCATGTACAAGCAGGTCTCGCCCTACGAGGCGACGCGGGTCGGCGCGGCCTGGGTGGCGCGCAACATCGCCGCGCACCTGGAAACCACCTTCGCCGACCGGCCGATCAACTGGCGCCCGCTGATCTACTGCTGGCGCGGCGGCAAGCGCTCGGGCTCGATGACGTCCTGGTTCAACCTGATCGGCTGGCGCGCGCGGCAGCTCGACGGCGGCTACAAGGCCTATCGCCGCTGGGTGGTGGACGAGCTCGACGAACTGCCGGCGCGGCTGCGCTACATCGTGCTGACGGGGCGCACCGGCAGCGGCAAGACGCATCTGCTCGGTGCGCTGGCCAGGGCCGGCGCGCAGGTGCTCGATCTCGAGGGCCTGGCCGTGCATCGCGGCTCGCTGCTGGGGGCCTTGCCGGGCGCCGAGCAGCCCACCCAGAAGGGTTTCGATACCTCGCTGGTGCTGGCGCTGCGCGGCTTCGATCCGGCCCGGCCGGTGTTCGTCGAGGCCGAGAGCCGCCGCATCGGGCGCATCACCTTGCCGGATCCGGTGCTGGCCGGCATGCACGCGGCGCGCTGCGTCGCCGTCGAGACCGCGCGCGAGGATCGCGTGGCCCTGCTGCTGCGCGACTACGGCCATCTGTTCGACGATCCGCTGGCGTTCCGGCAGCAGCTCGCGCGCTTGACCGAACTGCACGGCCATGCGCGGATCCGCGACTGGCAGGCGCTGGCCGAGGTCGGCGCGCGCGGCGAGCTGTTCGAGTCGCTGATCGACCAGCATTACGATCCCGCCTACACGCGCAGCAGCCATGCTGCGTTCCGCCAGATCGCGAGCGCCACCGCCTTTGCGTTCCGGCCGATGGCGGGCGAGGACGAACTCGCCGCGCAGGCGCGCGCGCTGCTCGAACTGCTGGGCTGATGCCGGCCATGTGGTGAGCCTGGCCGACGGTTCGCCGGTGTCGTGTCACGACCGATCTATCCAGCCAGTCGCGAGCGAATGACGTTTCGGTCTCCCTATCGATCGAGCATCTCGACCGGGCACGGCGACGTGCTCAACCCGCGCGACGCGGCAGCGTGCCCGCGAGCTCCATCAGCGCACGGGCGCCGTGCTCGCCGAGCTGTGCCTTGGCGCGCGCTTGCGCCGCTTGCCAGGCCGAGGCGGCCTCGCGCAGCAGCGCGTTGCCGCGCTCGGTCAGCGACAGCAGGCGGATGCGGCGGTCGCCCGCCTCGCGCGCTTCCTCCACCCAGCCCTGCGCGATCAGCGGCTGCAGGTTGCGGGTCAGCGTCGAGCGGTCGTGCTGGTTGCTGCGACCCAGGTCGGAGCGCGTGAGCGGGCCGAGATCGACGATCAGCACCAGCAGCGAGAACTGCGGCGCGTTGATGCCGAACGGCCGGAACGCGTCGTCGTAGATCGCGGTCAGGAAGCGGGAGAGTTGCCGTGTGCGCGTAAACAGGCAGTCGCGGGCGATCTCGCTGCTGATTGGGCCGGCGGGGAAGGCCGGGGAGAGCTTGGGTTCCGTCATGATCGAGTCCGTAGGGCGAGCGGCGGCGCATGCCGCGCGATCGATGACGGTATTGGAGCGCGCCGACGTATCCGGCTTGTGCCGGCGAGGCGCGTTTTCTGTATGGCCATGTGTCTGGCGCCCGCGCCGGATACGTTGCGATACAAAAGCCGGGCGGTTCGCGGCCGGCGGGAGGGCGCGGGGCGCGGCCGGGCTATCCGAAGGTAGGTATTGCCATGGCCGTTCGTATGGGCGCGGGGCACCGAAGGTTCGATGGAGCGGGGACGGGCGGCGCCCTATGCTGTCTACCAGCGCGAATCGGCCTCGATGGGCCCTGCGCGCGACGTACCACGCCATTACAACCCACCGCAGGTCCATTCAAAGGTGATTGCCATGACCCTCAGCAAACCGATCCTCGCCGGCGCCGTTGCCGTACTGATGATCTCCTCGACCGCCTTCGCCCAGTCCGGCGACGCCACGACGCCGACGCGCCAGCAGATCCGCGCCGAGATGAAGGCCGAGAAGGCCGCCAATCACGCGCTGGCGAAGAAGGTGCGCCAGGCCTTCGACAAGTCGAGCGACCTGAACGACACCGAGATCGTGGTGTTCTCGAAGGCGCGTACCGGCAAGGTGATCCTCGCCGGCATGATCATGGACCCGTCGCAGGACCAGATCGCGCAGGACATCGCCGCCAAGGTGCCGGGTGTGCAGTCGGTGGACAGCAAGCTGAGCGTGTACGAAGCGCACTGAGCGCGCGGCCGGCCAGTCGGCTCGACTCGAAACCGACGGGCTTCTGGCCGGCCCGCCAACTTCGCTTCCTCGAACGGATGCGATTTCCCTGCCGGCGGCCGCCGGCGATAGCCGTGCCGCGCAGCACCACGCAGCGCCGTAACCGGCGCCCGTCATGCCTCCTCTCAATGGGGTGCGATCGATGCGGGAAAAATATTCTCCGCATCGTTAAATATTTGCATAAAAAAACCTCGCTCCCCCGTTCTTGAATTTGTCAAACCTCGTCCATATAATTAGCACTCGCTGCACGAGAGTGCTAACAATTCGCCGGTGGGCGACAGCCTGTCGGCATCCTTGTGTACTTCAGTCCCATTCAAGAAAGAGAGGAGTGAACATGAACCTTCGTCCTTTGCACGATCGCGTGATCGTCAAGCGCCTGGATCAGGAAACCAAGACGGCATCGGGCATCGTGATCCCCGAAGCCGCCGCTGAAAAGCCGGATCAAGGCGAAGTGCTGGCGATCGGCCCGGGCAAGCGCGACGACAAGGGCGCTCCGATCGCGCTCGACGTGAAGGTTGGCGATCGCGTCCTGTTCGGCAAGTACGCTGGCCAGTCCGTCAAGGTCGACGGCCAGGAACTGCTCGTGATGCGCGAAGAAGACATCATGGCCGTGGTCAACGCGGCGTAAGCCCGCGTAACGCTTCCCAGCGAATCCATTCCAGAATCCAAGGAGTTAGAAGATGGCAGCTAAAGACGTCGTGTTCGGCGATTCCGCCCGCTCGAAGATGGTTGAAGGCGTGAACATTCTCGCCAATGCAGTGAAGGTCACGCTGGGTCCGAAGGGCCGCAACGTGGTCCTCGAGCGCTCGTTCGGTGGCCCGACGGTGACCAAGGACGGCGTGTCGGTCGCCAAGGAAATCGAGCTGAAGGACAAGCTCCAGAACATGGGCGCGCAGATGGTCAAGGAAGTCGCTTCCAAGACCAGCGACAACGCCGGCGACGGCACGACGACGGCAACCGTCCTCGCGCAATCGATCGTTCGCGAAGGCATGAAGTACGTCGCATCGGGCATGAACCCGATGGACCTGAAGCGCGGCATCGACAAGGCCGTCGCCGCTGCGGTGGAAGAGCTGAAGAAGATCAGCAAGCCCTGCACCACCAACAAGGAAATCGCGCAAGTCGGCTCGATCTCGGCGAACAGCGATTCGTCGATCGGCGATCGCATCGCTGAAGCGATGGACAAGGTCGGCAAGGAAGGCGTGATCACCGTCGAAGACGGCAAGTCGCTGGCCGACGAGCTCGACGTCGTCGAAGGCATGCAATTCGACCGCGGCTACCTGTCGCCGTACTTCATCAACAACCCGGACAAGCAAGTCGCCGTCCTCGACAACCCGTTCGTGCTGCTGCACGACAAGAAGGTGTCGAACATCCGTGACCTGCTGCCGGTCCTGGAACAAGTCGCGAAGGCCGGCCGTCCGCTGCTGATCATCGCCGAGGACGTCGAAGGCGAAGCGCTGGCCACCCTGGTGGTCAACAACATCCGCGGCATCCTGAAGACCGTCGCCGTCAAGGCTCCGGGCTTTGGCGACCGTCGCAAGGCGATGCTGGAAGACATCGCGATCCTGACCGGCGGTCAAGTGGTTGCGGAAGAAACCGGCCTGACGCTCGAGAAGGCCACGCTGGCCGAGCTGGGCCAGGCCAAGCGCATCGAAGTGGGCAAGGAAAACACCACGATCATCGATGGCGCCGGCGAAGCCGTGAACATCGAGGCACGCGTCAAGCAAGTGCGCGCCCAGATCGAGGAAGCCACCTCGGACTACGATCGCGAGAAGCTGCAAGAGCGCGTTGCCAAGCTGGCAGGCGGCGTGGCCGTGATCAAGGTCGGTGCCGCGACCGAAGTCGAAATGAAGGAAAAGAAGGCACGTGTCGAAGACGCACTGCACGCCACGCGCGCAGCTGTGGAAGAAGGCATCGTGGCCGGTGGCGGCGTCGCGCTGATCCGCGCTCGCACCGCCATCGCCGCTCTGACCGGCGCCAACGCCGACCAGAACGCCGGTATCAAGATCGTGCTGCGCGCCATGGAAGAGCCGCTGCGCCAGATCGTCACGAACGGCGGCGAAGAAGCCAGCGTCGTGGTCGCCGCGGTTGCCGCCGGTTCGGGCAACTATGGCTACAACGCCGCAACGGGCGAGTACGTCGACATGGTCGAGGCTGGCGTGGTCGATCCGACCAAGGTCACGCGCACCGCGCTGCAGAACGCCGCTTCGGTGGCCGGCCTGCTGCTGACGACGGACGCAGCGGTTGCCGAGCTGCCGAAGGAAGATGCTCCGATGCCCGGCGGCATGCCCGGCGGCATGGGCGGCATGGGCATGGACATGTAATCGACTTCGGTCGATCGCATCGACGGGCGCGCAGCGATGCGCGCCCGGTCCTGCAAAACAAAAAACCCGCAGCGATGCGGGTTTTTTGTCGTTTACGGCTGGGGTCGGCGGCTTGCGGTGCCCGGGCGGGGCCGGCCCGCCGTGGGCCTCAGTGCCGCGAGGCGCCGAACGGCGGCGCGGCGGGCGCGGCGGGCTGGGCCTGCGCGGCTTCCTCGTTGCTGCGTGCCCAGAAGAAGCGGTCGGGCACCCAGGCACCCATGCCGGGCCGGAACGCATCGCGCGCGGCCTGGTAGAGATATTCCTGCGCCTCGCGCACCGCCTCGGGCGGCTCCTGCCCGTTCGCGAGCAGCGCCGCGATCGCCGTGCCGAGCGTGTCGGTCACGCCCATCAGCCGGTGCGGCGTGCGTTCCCAGAGATCCTGCCGGATCTGCCCTTCCTCGCCGTACAGCGTATTGACCAGCCGGTGCGTGCCGGTCTCGGTGGCGAGGATGTATTCGCAACCTTGCGAGAGCAGGTGGGCGATCGCCGTGTCGAGATTCGGCGCCTCGGCGTCGCCGTCGGGCTGGGCCAGCGCGATCAGGGTGGCGTGGTCGGCCACCAGCAGCGTGGTCTGCGGCGCGAGCAGGTCGGCGATCGATTCGCGCAGGTCGTCAGCGGCCAGCACGTGCTCGTCGTCGAGCGTGAAGTCGGGAGCCAGCACCAGCGGCACGCCGTCGTAGTCGGCGACCACCTCGGCGATCGCGCTGACCACCTCGGCGCGCGCGGTGGCGCCGATCTTGAAGGCGGCCACCGGCATGTCCTCGAGCAGCATCCGCGCTTGCGCGACCACCGTGTCCGGGTCGAGACCGGTCACTTCATCGCAGGACGCCGAATCGCGAACCGTGTAGCCGGTCAGGACCGTGGCGCCGTGACAACCCATGCTCGCCAGCGTCAGCAGGTCCGCCTGCAGGCCGGAGCCGCCGGTGGGATCGGACAGACCGAAGGTGAGAACGATCGGAGGGGCGTTGCTGGACATGAAAAATCGGGGAAAGAGAAGAACGATCGGGCGGCGCACCACGTGGGTGCGCCTTGCCGGTCATTATGCGTTGGAAACCTGTGCATGAAGTGGTTTTTTTAACGCAATGCAATGTGTGGCGGGCGTTTGCGGCGGATCGAGACGCTTGCGCGCGCATCCGTGCAAGGATCGCGGCGATCGTGCCGCGCGGCAGTTCAATCGGGTGCGGATCGGGGATCTCCACAGCGGCGGCGGGAAGATCGCTGTGAGCGGTGATGGCGTGCCTGGCCATGGGGATGCGCCGGCGATCGATTCCGAGCAAGCGCCCGGACAAGAATCCGGACAAACCGCTGGACAGAACGTCGCAGTCCCGGCTAGAGCCGCGGTGCTAGGCAGGGCGGCCGTCCGCACGTTACCATCACGTCTCCCCAAACAATGGTTTTTTCCCCTGCGCGGCAAACGATGGAATACAAAAGCTGGATGTGCCTGATCTGCGGTTGGATCTACGACGAAGAGGCGGGCTTGCCCGACGAGGGCATCGCCCCCGGTACGCGCTGGGAAGATGTGCCGATCAACTGGACTTGTCCGGAATGCGGCGCTCGCAAGGAAGACTTCGAGATGGTGCAGATCTGAGCGAGATCTGAGCGGGTTTCCGCGGCACGTCCCGAGGCCGCCAGCCGGCGCGTCCGACGCGGCGCCGGCGCGCCGGCCCGTCACGCGGTCCGGCCGCGCGGCGTTCGAGCTCTCCGCGTCGACGGTTGCGTGCCCATGACGACGTCCCCGACCGTAATACCGATCCCCGACGCCTTGCCGAATCCGCGTGGCGGCGCCGTGCTGCTGGCGGAGGCGACGCTCGCCGAGGCCAGCACGGCGTCGGGCGAGGCGCTGCCGCGGGCCTTGCGCACCGTCGCGG
>NZ_VWWC01000254.1:0-6930 GCF_011753175.1 Burkholderia sp. Cy-637
CCCGATCTGCGGCAGCCGCGCGGCGCAGGCCGGCAGCATCGCCAGCGTGCGCTCCAGCGGCGCGCAGTCGGCCCAGTCCCGCAGCCAGCCCTGCCAGCGCGCCAGCTCGGCCCCGGCGAGTGCCGGTTGCGTGGCGAGGCGCTCGGCCGGGCAATCCCACAGCAGCGCGGCCACGGTTTCCAGCGAGGCCGAGGCGGCCAGGCCGATCGCGTCGCGGCCGCGATAATGCGGCCGGCCGCCGACGATCTGGGTGATGCTCGACTCCAGCACCGGCACGCCCCAGTCGAGCGAGCGCTCGGCCACGCCGCCCGCGCGCTTGGCATCGGCGCGGCGGCGCGCCAGCAGGCGCACCTCGTCGGCGTCGTAGCCGCGCTGGCGGGTGCGGCCGTCGGCATGCGAGGCGAGCAGCCCGCGGCTGACATAGGCATACAGGGTCGGCACGCTCACGCCGAGCAGGCGGGCGGCTTCGGCCGCGTTGATGCGGGGCATCGCAAGAGCTCCCTTTCGCGCAGTCGTGCGCGATCAAGCAAACAAATCTGTATGTATTGATTCGAGCCATCAAGATTGATCGGTCTCGATCGGCAATTCTAGACTCGCTGCACCGATTGTCGATCAGGAGATCAGCATGGATGCACGACAGGCCCTGGCCACCCTATGGCAGATGGCGGGCGGCTCGGCCGACGCCTTGGCGCGCGTCGAATTCGATCATGGCGAGGACCCGGGCCTGCCCTCGGTGCATCGCGTCGGCACGCTGGCGAGCGCCACCGTCGCGGCGGCGGGGCTGGCCGCGGCCGAATGTTTCCGGGCACGCACCGGGCGCGCGCAGCAGGTGTCGGTGGCCCAGCGCGCGGCGCTGGCCGCGTTCCGCAGCGAGCGCTACCTGCGCGTGGACGGCAAGCCGCCGCCCGAGCCGCGAGACCCCGCCACCGGTTTCTATCGCACGCGCGATGGCCGCTGGATCCAGTTGCACGCGAATTTCGCGCATCACCGGCAGGGCATCGTCGCGGTGCTGGGCTGCGAGGACGCGCCGGAAGCGATCGCCGCGGCGATCCTCGGCCGCGACGGCGCGGAACTCGACACCACGCTCGCCGAGGCCGGGCTCTGCGCGGCATTGATTCGAACTCCGGAGGAATGGCAGGCCCTGGAGGCGGCGCGCGCGCTGGCGCGGCGGTCCCTGTTCGAGATCGAGCGGATCGGCGATGCGCCGCCGCGCCCGGTCGGCGCCGGCGAGGCGGGCCAGCCCTTGTCGGGCACGCGCGTGCTCGACCTGACGCGCATCATCGCCGGCCCGGTGGGTGGGCGCACGCTGGCCCAGCACGGCGCCGAGGTGCTGCTGGTGAACGGCCCGCACCTGCCCAACATCCCGGCCCTGGTGATCGACAACGGGCGCGGCAAGCGTTCGGCCCATCTCGACCTGCGCGAAGCCGAGGGCCGCGCCGCGCTCGACGCGCTGGCGGCCGGCGCCGACGTGTTCCTGCAGTCGTACCGGCCCGGCGCGCTGGCCGCGCGCGGGTTTTCGGACGAGGCGCTGGCGGCGCGCCATCCGGGCATCGTCAGCGTGTCGGTCTGTGCCTATGGCTACCAGGGGCCCTGGGCGACGCGGCGCGGTTTCGACAGCCTGGTGCAGTCGGCCAGCGGCATCGCCTGGCACGAGCAGCGCGCGGCCGGGCAGGATTCGCCGGTGCACCTGCCTTGCCAGGCGCTCGATCATGCGACCGGCTACCTGGCCGCGTTCGGCGCGATGATGGCGCTCAGGCGCAGGGCGCGCGAGGGCGGGAGCTGGCGCGTGCGCGTCTCGCTGGCGCAGACCGGGCGCTGGCTGCAGTCCTTCGGCCGGATCGAGGGAGGGCGCGAACTGCCGGAGCTAGGCATCGACGCGGTGAGCGACTGCCTGGACGCGCCGCTGGCCTCGCCGTTCGGCCTGGTGCGGGGCGTGAGGCCGGCCGAGCGCCTGTCGGAGACGCCGCCGAGCCTGTCGCGCCCGCCGGTGCCGCCGGGCACCGACGCGCCGCGCTGGCTCGATTGAGATGGCGGGATCGCAGCCGCGCGATGCGCCGATGCGATCGGGAGCGCGCACGGAACTTGCGCCGCGCGCCGATCGATTGCGTTACTTGCGCAGCTCCACCACGAAGTCGTAGTAGTCGTTGCGGCAGTAGGTATCGGTCAGCTCGATGGCGCGCTGGTCGGCCGTGTAGCCGATCCGCGTGATCAGCAGGAGGGCGTCGTGCGGGGCGATGCCCATCTGCCGGGCGATCTCTTCGCTGGCGTTGACGGCGCGAAAATGCTGCAGCGCACGCACGATCGGCGTGCCGCGCTGTTCGAGATAGGAGTAGAGCGAATCGCCGATCGCGGCCGGGTCGGGTATCAGGGTGGCGGGGAAGGTCGAATCCTCGACCGCCATCACGATGTCGTCGGCCAGGCGCAGGCGCTTCAAGCGCGTCACCGAGGCGGCCGGCGACAGCCCGAGCTGGATCACCTCGTCGCGATTGGCAGGCTGCACGCTGCGCGCGATCCAGCGCGAGCTGGGGGTGAAGCCGCGGCGGCGCAGCATCTCGCTGAAGCTCGACAGGCGCGAGAGCGGGTCTTCATAGCGTGGCTGGATGAAGTTGCCGGCGCCGTGGGTGCGGCGGATCAGGCCTTGTTCGACCAGCAGCGCGATCGCCTTGCGTGCCGTGATGCGCGACACGCCCAGCGCCTCCGAGAGCACGCGCTCGGACGGTAGGGCCTCGCCGGCCGCCCAGCGGTTCTCGTGGATCGCGTCGCCGAGCTTGCGGGCGAGTTGCAGGTAGAGCGGCGTGTCCTTGTCCGGGTCGGGGCGCAGATCGTGCCAGCGGTCTTCCGTCGGTGGCTTCATGAAGGAGGTGTGAAACAGGGTGGGGTCATTTTATGACATCGCGCGCCGCGGTTATAGCTCGCGATGCCCGGCTCGGTGATAGTCCGTATGCCGGACGCGCGCGAGCGCCGCGCGGCGCGCCTCGCTACACTGGCGAGCCGGCCTGTTGCCGGATCACCAGCGAGGACGAGATGGCCAGTACCACCACGACGATCGCGCTGCCCGACGGCGAGAGGATCGCCAAGCTCGGGCAGGGCACCTGGGAAATGGGCGAGCGGCCGGCGCGCCGCGCCGCCGAGATCGCCGCGCTGCGCGCCGGCATCGAACTGGGCATGACCCTGATCGACACCGCCGAGATGTATGGCGAGGGCGCCACCGAGGAACTGGTCGGCGAGGCCATCGCCGGCCTGCGCGACGAGCTGTTCCTGGTCAGCAAGGTCTATCCGCACAATGCCGACCGCCATCGCATGATCGCCTCCTGCGAGGCCAGCCTGAAGCGCCTGGGCACCGACCGGCTCGATCTCTACCTGCTGCATTGGCGCGGCGGCGTGCCGCTGGAGGAGACGCTGGCCGGCTTCGAGGCGCTGCGCGCGGCCGGCAAGATCCGCCACTGGGGCGTGAGCAATTTCGACACCGACGACATGGAGGAACTGGTCGCGGCGGGCGGCGCGGGCTGCGCGACCAACCAGGTGCTCTACAACCTGGCGCGGCGCGGGCCCGAGTTCGACCTGCTGCCGTGGCTGGCCACGCATCGCATGCCGGCCATGGCCTATAGCCCGATCGACCACCAGCGGTTGCCGCGCGGCACCGTGCTCGACGAGATCGCCGCCGAGCGCGGCCTCACGCCCGAGCAGGTGGCGCTGGCCTGGGTGCTGCGGCGCGAGGAGGTGCTGGCGATTCCGAAGGCGGGCACGGTCGAGCATGTGCGCGCCAATCGCGCCGCGCAGGACCTGCTGCTCGACGATGCGGCGCTGGCGCGGCTCGACGTGGCTTTCGAGCCGCCGCGCGCCAAGCGGGCGCTGGAGATGCTGTAGCGGTGGCGGTGGCGGTGCCGAGCCCCGGCGGCGCGCCGCCCGGCTTCGTCAGGCTTGTTCCAGTCAGGCCAGTTGCGAGCTGGCGCGGCGCCAGCGATGGAACAGGATCGAGCCCACCCAGCAGGCCAGGAACAGCGCGACGATGCCGTAGCCGATCGCACCGAAGCGGTCGTTGATCGCGCCGATCGCATCCCAGAAGCCCCCTGCCAGGCCGAGCTTGTCGGCGGCGAGGCCGAGTGCCTCCACGCCGCCGATCACCAGCGCCACGGCGGCCGACACGAAGGTGATGCTGAGGTTGTAGGCGAGCTTGCGTTTCGGGTCGTCCATCGCCCAGCCATAGGCGTGCACCATCAGCACGTTGTCGGTCGAATCGATCAGGGTCATGCCGGCCGTGAACAGCGCGGGAAACACCAGCACCGCGTGCAGCGGCAGGCCCTGGTTGGCCTGCGCGGCGGCGATCGCGAGCAGGCCGATCTCGGTGGCGGTGTCGAAGCCCAGGCCGAACAGCAGCCCGACCGGGTACATGTGGGCGCTCCGGGTGACCAGGCGGAACAGCGGGCGCAGCAGGCGCGTGAGCAGGCCGCCCGGCGCGTGGTGATGACTGCCCGCCTCGTGCTCGTGATGCGCGGCGGCTTCGGCGCCGGCCGCGCGGGCGCGGCGGTAGCGACGCCAGATGTCGCGCAGGATCACCAGGTTGATCAGCGCCAGCACCAGCAGGAAACCCGCCGAGACGGCCGTGCCGATGGTGCCGCCGACGGCCTTGAAGCCGTCGAAGCGCGAGCGCAACGCCAGCGCCGAGATCGCGATGCCCAGCGTGGCCAGGATCACGATGGTGGAGTGGCCCAGCGAGAAGAACAGGCCGACCGAGAAGGGCCGCTTGCCGTCCTGCATCAGCTTGCGCGTGACCGTGTCGATCGCGGCGATGTGGTCGGCGTCCACCGCGTGGCGCAGGCCGAAGCCGTAGGCGAGCGCGGCCGTGCCGAGCAGCAGCGGATGGTCGTGCAGCGCCACCAGCGCCCAGATCCAGGCGGCGAGGTTGGCGCCGATCAGCCCGGCATAGAGCAGGAACAACTGGCGGCGGGACGAGCTGGGCAGGGTCGGCATGATCGATGAAAAGGATCGACGGGAACGCCGGCGATTCTGACACGAGCAAAAATCCGGCGGTATGACCGGACGAGCCACGGCACGCGTGATCGCGGGCAGGGACCGCCCCGGCCCTGCCGTCGAAACAAGCTTTACAGTTTAACTGTGCAGTTTTCCTGTAGAGATGCTATCGTTGCGCGCATGTCCCCCGTCTCCCCATCTCCCGCTTCGCACGAACCCGCGCATCTGGCGGGCGAGCTGCGCATCGCGCTCGGCAAGCTGATGCGCCGGCTGCGTGACCAGGGCCGCGCGGGCGATTTCACCTCCTCGCAGCGCTCGGTGCTGCTGCGCCTCGAACGCGACGGTCCCGCCACGGTTTCCGCGCTGGCGCGCGCCGAGAGCGTGCGTCCGCAATCGATGCGCGCCACCGTCGCCGCGCTGGAGGCGGCCGGCGCCGTGACGGGTTCGCCCGATCCCGAGGATGGCCGGCAGACGCTCATTGCGCTGGCCGAGGCCTATCGCGAGCGCCTGCGAGCCAGCCGCGCGGCGCGCGAGGATTGGCTCGGACGCGCGCTCGAGGCGCGCCTGTCGGCGGCCGAGCGCCAGGAGCTGGCCGCCGCCGTCACGCTGCTGCAGCGGCTCGCGGAGGACTGAGCGATGAGGCGCGGCCGGCAATCCGATTCCTCCGCACCGAGGTGCTTGCCGGCCAGCCGCGCGCCGCGTTCGGTTGCCGCTTCCCTCGCTTCCCGTGCTTCCACCTCCCGCGCTCCCGTCGCCTGCACGTCCACCGCCAGCCCGGAGCCGCGATGAACCTGGCCCGCTCGTTCCGTTCGCTGCGTCATCCGAACTACCGCCTGTGGGCGGCCGGCGCGCTGGTCTCCAACATCGGCACCTGGATGCAGCGCACCGCGCAGAGCTGGCTGGTGCTGACCCAGCTCACGCGCCACGACGCCTCGGCGGTGGGCCTGGTGATGGCGCTGCAATACGCGCCGCAGATGCTGCTGCTGCCCTGGACCGGCTACGCCGCCGACCATTTCGACCAGCGCAGGCTGCTGCGCGTGACCCAGGCGCTGATGGGCCTGTTCGCGCTGCTGCTGGGCCTGATCGTGGTGACCGGCGTGGCGCGGCTCTGGCATGTCTATGTGTTCGCGCTGCTGTTCGGCAGCGCGGCCGCCTTCGACGCGCCGGTGCGGCAGACCTTCGTCACCTCGCTGGTCGGCGACGAGGACCTGCCCAACGCGGTCGCGCTCAATTCCACCGTGTTCAATGCCGCGCGCATGGTCGGCCCTGGCGTGGCCGGGGTGGTGATCGCCTCGGTCGGCACCGGCTGGGCCTTCGTGATCAACGGGCTGTCGTTCGGCGCGGTGCTGCTGTCGCTGTCGCGGCTGCGCGTCTCGGCCCAGCATCCGGGCGCGCGTTCGCGGCGCGCCCAGGGCGGGCTCGCGGCCGGATTGCGCTACGTGAGCGGGCGGCCCGACCTGATCGCGATCCTCGCCATGCTGTTCCTGATCGGCACCTTCGGCCTGAACTTCCAGATCTTCATCTCGACCATGGCGGTGGACGTGTTCCATGCCGGCGCGAGCGGCTTCGGCCTGCTGTCGTCCATCATGGCGATCGGCACCATCGCGGGCGCGCTGGTGGCCGCCGGCCGCGAGCAGCCGAACCTGCGCACCCTGCTGGCCGGCTCGGCGATGTTCGCGCTCGGCTGCGCCTGCGCGGCGCTCTCGCCGGGCTTCTGGATCTTCGCCGCGATGCTGGTGGTGACCGGCATCGCCTCGCTGACCATCACCAATACCTCGAACAGCCTGATGCAACTGTCCACCGAGCCCGGCATGCGCGGGCGCGTGACGGCGCTGCGGGTGGCGATCGTGATGGGCGGCACGCCGATCGGCGCGCCCATCGTCGGCTGGGTGGCCGATCGCTTCGGCCCGCGCTGGGCGCTCGGGGTGGGCGCCGCCGCGGGCGTGGCGGCCGCGCTGG
>NZ_VWWC01000255.1:0-6759 GCF_011753175.1 Burkholderia sp. Cy-637
TCGGCACGCCCGCCGCGTCCCGACCCGCGCGCGGCGGCGATCAACCAGCGCCGCGCGGCCGGCCACGCCGAAGTCGGTGCACGCCACCTGGGCATGGCCACGGCCGTCGCCGCGGCGTGCGAGGCGGGCGACGGCCATGCGCATTCCACCGCTCGTCGCGATTGACTTCCGATGAACGGCCCTCAAGAATCTGACGGGCAAGCGCGCGGCAACGCGCGCAACCGTCCGTCCCCGAGGACACCACCGTGCCCACCTATAGCCGCAACGACCTGGCCACGCTGAATGCGTTCAGCGTGATCTGCCGCCGCAAGAGTTTCCGGCTTGCCGCCGCGGAACTGGGCGTGACCGCCTCCGCCCTGAGCCACGCGCTGCGCGGCCTGGAGGAGAAGCTCGGCGTGAAGCTGCTGAACCGCACCACGCGCGCGATCTCGCCGACCGATGCCGGCGCCGCGCTGGTGCGCGGCCTCGATCTCGGCTTCGAGCATATCGAGGGCGCGCTGGCCGAACTGTCCCAGTTCCGCAACACGCCTTCGGGCCTGATCCGCCTGAACGTGCCGCGCGACGCCTCGCAACTGCTGATCAGCCCGATCCTGGGCCGCTACCTGAACCGCTTTCCGAAGTCGCAGATCGAGGTGGTGGTCGACGACGGCATGGTCGACATCGTCAAGGGCGGCTTCGACGCCGGCATCCGCTACGGCCGCAGCGTGCCGCAGGACATGGTGGGGATTCCGCTCACACCCGATCTCGAATGGGTGCTGGCCGCCTCGCCCGACTACCTGCGCCTGCACGGCACGCCGCGCGAGCCCACCGAACTGCTCGCCCATTCCTGCATCCGCATGCGGCTCGGCGACGAGTCGCTCTATCAATGGGAGCTCGGCACCGGCAAGCGGGCCTGCCGGATCGACGTGCCGGGCCGCGTGATCCTCAACGAGACCGATGCGGTGGTGGAAGCCGCGCTGGCGAACGTGGGCATCGCCTACTGCCTGAAGCAGCGCATCTCGCGCCATCTCGAGAGCGGCCGGCTGCTGCTGGTGATGTCCGACTGGGCGCCGCCCGTCGAGCCCTTCGTGATGTACTACCCGAGCCGCCGGCAACTGTCGGCGAGCCTGGTGCAGCTGGTGCAGATGATCCGCGAGGACCACGGCCTGCCCGAGTTCAAGCGGCCGGGCTGAGGCGCCCCGCGATAGCGACACGTCCTGGCAGTTCCCTTGGCCGCCGCCGCGAGTCGTCTCGCCGTGGCGGTTTTTTTATCGACGGATCAAGCGACGATGGAAGCGCGAGCGCACAGCAAGACAAGGGCGCGCGACTGTGGACAAGCCGGCGATGACAGCAAACTCGTCGGCACATGCCGGCGCCAGCCGGCAAACGCTGTGGAAAACCACCGAACGCGCGCGCCTGTGCCGCTTCAGGCCAGCACCGGGTAACCGAGCGCTGTCGCCTCCTCGGCGAAGCGCGCGATGGTCTCGTAATCGGCGGGCGCGAGCCGTTCGAAGCGCAGCAGACGCAGCTCGCGCGCGCGGGCCGGGTCCGCCGCGAGCGCCGTATCGAGCGCCTCGCGCAGCTTCGCGACCTGCTCCTCGTCGAGCCGGCGCGAGGCGATCAGCGGCAGGCCCGGCGCGCTCGCGGTGACGCCGATCACGCGGATCGCATCGAGCCGCTCGGGCAGCGCGTCGCGCAGGCAGGCAAACGTCACGCAATCGATCGCCGCGCAATCGGCCTGGCCCGCGGCCAGCGCCTCCAGCACCTTGCGATGCGACCCGAAGGCGGTGGCCGAGGCGAAGAAACGCCCGCCGCGCGCGAGCGGCGCGACGGCATGACGAAATGCATTCATGCCGCTGTGCGAATCCTCGCCGTTATAGGCGGCGCGCAGGCCGCGGCAACCGGCCAGCGTGGTCGCGCCGCCGGCATGCGCGGCGGCCGACACCACCAGCCAGCTCGAATAACGCGCGCCCTCGCAGCCCTCGACGTCGAACACCGGCGTCGCCACCAGATGCGTCAGCGCATCGAGCCCGAGCATGCGGAACGGGTAACCGCAGGTCTGCGACAGCAGCAGGTCCTCGCGGCGCCACAGCGGCAGCAACTCGCCGAAGGGCTCGCCGAGCAGTTCGACCCCGCGCGGGCCACCCGCGCGCGCGAAGGCCGCCAGCGTGTCGGCCAGCAACGCGCGCCAGGCCGCGCCCAGGCGCGGCGTGACGTTGTACATCGGCAACCCGGCGACCCACTGGCTCATGCGTTTGCACTCCCGAGATCAGAAGACATGGCGGATGCCCGCGCGCCCCACCGCCTGCTTCTGGTTCGACGAGGGATTGAAGCCGGCGATCTGGGCCACCGCCGCGTCGCCCGCCGCCTTCTGGTAGGCGCCCATCACATAGACCGTGGTGCGCTTGGACAGCGCATATTCTGCGCTCAGGTTGAACTGCTTGTATTTCGGCACGCCGTCGGTGGCGTGGTCGCGGCCCGTGGTGTAGGTGTAGCCGGCCGACAGCGTCAGCGCCGGGGTGGGCGTGACGATGGTCGAGATCTCGTAGTTCTGGAAGGTGGCATCGTGGCCGGCGCTGCCCTGCTGGAAGTTGGTGTTGGTGAAGTCCACCAGCAGCTTGACGATCGGCAGCACCTGGTAGGACGCGCCCACCCCGAACACCTTCTGCGCGCGCGCCGCGTTCAGGTAGTCGCCGTAGATCGCGTTGGTGAAGCCGGGATAGTTCTGGTAGCCCTGGGTCGAGACGCCGGGATTGTTGATGCGCAGGTAGCCCACGCCGAAGCCGAACGGGCCGCCCGCGTAGCTGGCGCCGACGCTGAAGGTGGCGTTGTCGGAGAAGCGCCCCGGCTGGCCGCCGAACGCATAGAGCCCGCCGAAGGTGAAGCCGGCCAGGGTCGGGCTGCGGTACTTGACGGCGTTCGCGATCGGGAAGCCGTTGTCGGTGTTGTCCATGTCGTTCGGGTGAGCGAAATAATAGCCCCCGACGTTGCCGTTCAGCGTGAAAGGCTCGACGAAGTCGACGATCGAATCCCATTGCCGGCCCAAGGTGAGCGTGCCGTAGCGAGAGTTGCTCAAGCCCACGTAGGCATTGCGCGAGAAACCGAGCCCGCTGCCCAGCCGCCCCGAGTTGATGTCGAAGCCGCTTTCCAGGCGGAAGATCGCCGAGGTGCCGCCGCCCAGGTCCTCGCCGCCGCGCACGCCCCAGCGGCTGCCGGCCGTCACGCCCGAGGCGAGCTGCTGCAGGTGGTGGCCCTGCACGTTGCTGACGAAGTCGACACCGTCCTCGACGATGCCGTAGAGCGTGATGCTGCTTTGCGCATGCGCGCCGGCGGCCGCGGCCAGCGGCAGCGCGAGCAGGATTCTCTTCATTGTGGATGACCCGTTGTTGGAGTGGATTGAAGGTCGTGTCGACGGACGGCCGACTATAAGGATGCCTTGGCATCGTGGCAACCAAGGAATTCCGGATTGGTTTTCCGGTTTTGCCGCTGGACGCGCCGCCGGTTTCCTCGTCGATGCCGGCCCGGCGGGCCTCAGCCGGGCAAGGCATGCCGCCAGCGAAATGCGGCCTTTCCAATCTCCGGGTCCGTGATAAGCAAATGCGAATCCGTTGATTGGCCGCATGGCGGCGATTCGCTAGAGTTCCCATTTCGTCGTGATCACCGCGGACCGCGCCGCTCGACAGGCGCGGCCGATCATCGGGCATTGAGAAGGAATCCGAAACCAAGATGAACCCATCCCCCACGCTGCGTCTCGCCGCCTTCTCCCTGCTGGCCCTCGCCGCCTTCGGCCCCGCCCTGCCCGCGCAGGCCGCCGCGCCGATCGTGGTGTCCTCGAAGATCGACACCGAGGGCAGCCTGCTCGGCCAGTTGATCGCGCAGTCGCTGAAGGCGCACGGCCTGGCGGTGACCGACAAGATCTCGCTGGGCACCACGCCGATCGTGCGCAAGGCGCTGACCACCGGCGAGATCGATATCTATCCCGAGTACACCGGCAACGCCGCGTTCTTCTTCAACAAGGCCGACGACCCGCTCTGGCGCGATGCCGCCCGCGGCTACGCCGCCGCCCGGCAGCTCGACTACCAGGCCAACCACCTGGTCTGGCTCACGCCGGCGCCGGCCAGCAATACCTGGGGCGTGGCGCTGCTGGCCGGGCTCGCGAAGGCCAACCACCTGCGCAGCTTCAGCGACTTCGGCAAGTGGGTGACGGCCGGCGGCAAGGTCAAGCTGGTCGCCTCGGCGGAGTTCGTGAACAGCGCCTCGGCCCTGCCCGCCTTCGAGAAGACCTACGGCTTCAGGCTCAAGCCGGACCAGTTGCTGGTGCTTTCCGGCGGCGACACCGCCGTCACCATCAAGACCGCGGCCAGCCAGACCGACGGCGTGAACGCGGCGATGGTCTACAGCACCGACGGCGCGATCGAATCGGCCGGCCTGGTGGTGCTCGACGACGACAGGAAGGTGCAGCCCGTCTACGCGCCCACGCCGGTGATCCGCGAGGCGGTGCTGAAGGCGCATCCCGAGATCGACGGCATCCTCAAGCCGGTGTTCGCCAGCCTCGACCTGAAGACGCTGCAGACGCTCAACAACCGGATCCAGCTCAACGGCGAGCCGGCCGCGGGCGTGGCCGCGCAGTACCTGAAGGCCAAGGGCTTCGTCAAATGAGTTCGGGCGCCGGCGAGCGGCGTGCCGTGATCCAAGCCGGCGTGCCGCGTCGCGGCCGCCGCCCGTTCCACCATCTCGTCACGACATGGCCGAATATTTCGATGTAGACCACGCCAATGCCATCGGCCGGCTCGGCGCGCGCTTCACGGCGCGCAGCGAATGGCCCACCTGGCTGCTGATCGTCGCCGTCTATGGCGGCTGGCTCGCCGTAATGTTGCTGCTGCGCGCCGGCACCTTGTCGGTCGCCCTCGCCACGCCGCTGCTGATCCTCATCGCCGCCTGGCACATGTCGCTGCAGCACGAGCTGCTGCACGGCCACCCGACGCGGCGCGAATGGCTCAACCGCCTGCTCGGCTATCCGGCGCTGGCGATCTGGTATCCCTACACGCTCTATCGCGAGGCCCATCTCGCCCATCACCGCGACGACGACCTGACCGTGCCCGGCGTCGACCCGGAAGGCAACTACGTGCCGCGCGGCCAGTGGGCCGGGCTGCCGCGCTGGCTCAAGGCGCTGTGGGTGCTGCGCAAGACCTTTCTCGGCCGGCTGGTGGTGGGGCCGCCGATGAGCGTCGGCACCATGCTGGCCAGGGAGTTCGCCAAGGTCCGTCGCGGCGAGCGCGGCACGATCCGGATGTGGGCGACCCATGGCGCCTGCGTGGCGCTGCTGCTGGCCTGGGTGCAATGGGCCACCGGCATGCCCTGGTGGTACTACCTGCTCGCCGTCAGTTGGCCCGCGCTGTCGGTGGCGATGATCCGCTCGCTCTACGAGCATCGCGCGGCGGCTCATCCGAAGGCGCGCATCGCGATCAACGAGGCCGGCTTCGCGATGCGCCTGCTCTATCTCAACAACAACTACCACCTGGTGCACCACGACCTGCCCGGCGTGGCGTGGTTCGACCTGCCGGCCGCCTACCGGATGCGGCGCGAGGCCTATGTCGAGAAATGCGACGGCTTCCTGATCCGCGGCGGCTACCTGGAATTGCTGCGCCGCCATGCCTGGCGCCCCACCGACGCGCCCGAGCATCCGTTCCGCCACGCGACGGTGGCGATCTCGGGCAGCGGCGGCAGGATCGCGGTGATCGATGGTTGCCTGCAGATCAGCAGTTGAGGGCGCGGCTCACGCATCGCCGCGCCGCCTTCACGGCTTCGCGCAGGCGGTCTCGTCGCGATTGACGATCTTCAGCATCGAGCGATCGGAGATCATCGCCGAGAAGCGATGCTGCCTGGCATCGCGCGTGAGCGTGACCAGCAGGTCGCCGCGTCGATAGATGTCGAGCTGCTCGTCGGGCGAGCGCTTGCGGCCGATCAGGCCGGCGTAGTCGGCGTCGGGCAGGCGCGCGAAGCCGTCGGCGCGCAGCCGCCTGGCGACGCGCTGGGCAGCGTCGCCCGCGTCGGACAGGAAGTACAGCAACGCGCCGTTGCCCATCAGGCTCTTGACCTGCGAATCCTCCATCCCGAACAGCGCCACGCCGAGCGCCTCGCCGTCGAAGATGCGGCAGCTCGGGCCGGTTCGCGACATCTGCAGGTAGCTGCCGTAATGCGGCGTGCACACGCTCTGCGTGGCCGGGTTGGCATCCTCGACGTCGTGCGGGATGGCACGCAGCTCCGTCATCATCTCGCCGACGTTGTGGGTCGGCGTGAAGCGGTCGAGGCCGGGACATTCCGGCAGGCTGGCGGTGTTGTTGATCGAGAAACCGTAGCCGGCCGCCGAGGCGGCCTGCGCGAGGCAGCCGAACGATACCGCGAGGATCCACTTGTCGAGTTTCATCTGCCTGGGCCGGGCCGGCGCGCGTGGGAAGGCGCGTATTGTCGGGGATCGGCGTGCTTCTGTCGATCGGCCGCCCGTCACGGCCCATTGCCGAAAGCCCTTCGAAATCCGCTCGCCGGCAGCCGCGATCCGAGAATAAAAAGACCTCCGGCCCATCGCAGTCGCCACCGACCCGCGATGCCCGGAGGCAAAACACCCTCACCAGGGCGTGACCTCGATCCTTGACCGCCCGCCTCAGCGAGGCACCATCGAAGCCGGCTGCCCGGCGCGCCGCCCGCGCGCCGCGAGCACCCAGACCAGGGCCGCCACCGCGATCGCCAGGCATCCCGCCACCGTCAGCGCGGCCGCGAACC
>NZ_VWWC01000256.1:0-6840 GCF_011753175.1 Burkholderia sp. Cy-637
ACGCGGCGGCGCGCTGGTCGGCGGCATGGACGACGCGGGGCGCTGGTCGCTGGTGCGACGGCCGGTGCGCGTGCAGCCGGCACCCGCCGATGGCAACGACAACGACGGCGATCACGCGCACGGCGGCAACGCCGGCAACGCCGGCGCTGGCGCCGCGAGCGCGGCCCATCGCAACGACCTCGCCACGCAAGCCGCGCCGGCCGCGCGCTCGCGCGAGACGCTCGAGCATCTGGCCTGGACCCTGCTGCGCCGCTACGGCGTGGTGTTCTGGCGCCTGCTCGAACGCGAGGCGGCGTGGCTGCCGCCGTGGCGCGAGCTGCTGCGCGTCTACCAGCGCCTGGAGGCGCGCGGCGAGATCCGCGGCGGGCGCTTCGTGGCGGGGCTGGCGGGCGAGCAGTTCGCGCTGCCCGAGGCGATCCCGGTGCTGCGCGAGATTCGCCGCCAGCCCGCCGACGGGCAATGGATCGTGGTGAGCGGCGCCGATCCGCTCAATCTGGCCGGCACCCTGCTGCCGGGCCGCAAGGTGCCGGCGCTGGCCGGCAACCGCGTGCTGCTGCGCGACGGCGCGGCGGTGGCGGCCCTGGTGGGCGGCGAGTTCGTCTACGAGGACAGCCTGCCGGCCGAGCTGCACGAAACGGCGCGCCTCAAGCTGGCGCGACGGCATTAGCCAAGGACAAGGCGGCGTGTCGTGCCATGACGCACGACACGCCGCCTGGCGTCATCCCTCGCGATCCGCGCCGCGGGCCGTGCCTGGCACGCCCGGGGCGAATCGCCTTCCTTCAAGCCGTCCCGACCTCAGGCCGTGGCCAGCTCGACACCGCGCCTGGCCCGCTCCGGCGCGCGCGGCGCATGGGCGGCCGCGCCGTTGCCCGTCAGGCGGAACACCGACACGGCATCGTTGAGCACCGCCGACTGTTCGTCGAGCGACTGCGCGGCCGCCGCGGCCTGCTCGACCAGCGCGGCGTTCTGCTGCGTGACGGCATCCATCTGCGTGACGGCCTGGTTGATCTGCTCGATGCCGCGCGCCTGTTCGTCGGACGCGGCCGAGATTTCCGCGACGATGTCCGAGACGCGCCGGATCGCCTCGCGCACGCGGCCCATCTTCTCGCTGACGGCATTGGCTTGCCCCGCGCCGCCCTCGATCAGCGTCACCGAGGAGGCGATCAGTTCCTTGATCTCCTTGGCGGCCGCCGCCGAGCGCTGCGCGAGCGTGCGCACCTCGCTGGCCACCACCGCGAAACCGCGGCCCTGCTCGCCGGCGCGCGCCGCCTCGACCGCCGCGTTGAGCGCGAGGATGTTGGTCTGGAACGCGATGCCCTCGATGGTGCCGGTGATCTCGGAAATCTTGCCCGAGCTGCCGCTGATCTGCAGGATCGTGTCGACCATCTCGCGCATCGCGTGATTGTTGTCGTCGGCCAGGCTCGAGGCGTTGGTGGCCAGGCCGTTGGCCTGGCGCGCGTTGTCGGCGTTCTGCTTCACCGTCTCGGTCAGCTCGGTCATGCTGGAGGCGGTTTCCTCCAGCGAGGCGGCCTGTTCCTCGGTGCGCGAGGACAGGTCGAGATTGCCGGTGGCGATCTCCCGGGCCGCCAGCGACACCGAGCCGGTGCTCGACTGGATGCGCCGCACGGTCTGCGCCAGTTGCGTGTCCATCACGCGCAGCGCGTGCATCAGTTCGCCGAACTCGCCGCGGAAGCTGTCGTCGATGCGCACTTCCAGCCGGCCGTCGGCGATCGTGTTGGCCACCGCGATCGCGCTGCCCAGCGGCCGCATGATGGTGCGCAGCAGGTAGATCGAGGCGCCGACCGCCACCAGCAGCCCCGCCGCCACCAGCACGATCGCCATCACCAGCGCGTTGCGCGCGCTGGCCGCGCCGTCGGCCGCGAACTGCGCGGCCTGCTGGTCGTTCAGGTCGATATCGGCCTTGATGCGTTCGAGCATCTCGTTGGTCGCGTCGTTCTGCGCGTCGATCAACTGGGTCGCGCCGTCGTAGTTGCCCGCGGCGAACGCCTCCACCACCTGCGCGGTGGCCTGGCGGAACTGGGGCATCGCGGCATTGAGCCCGTCGGCCAGCTCACGCTCCTTGTCGGAGTTGATCGCGCCGGGATAGTAGTTCGGCCAGATCTTGGCGATCCGGCTCACGGTGCGCTGGATCGAATCGAGCGACTTGCGGTTGCCCTCCCCCTCGCGCATCACCTGCATGCGGCGCATCTGCAGGCGCACGTCGATCAGGCCGGCGCGGATCTCGCCGAGCGTGCGGATCGGCTTGACGGTGGTGGTGTACTCGTCGCTGACCATCTTCTCCAGCCGCGAGATGGTGAGGGTGCCGAACACCCCGACCAGCGCGATGATCAGCACGCAGGCCGTCATGGCCATCACGATTTTGAAACGGACGCTGTGCTGCACGCTGCTCACGGTGGGGTCTCCTGTTCTGGCCGCCCCCCGGGCACGGCGGGCGAAATATCGGCGGGCACGTGCCATCCCGCGGGACGGCATGCCCTGCCGCGATTACGGCGCCGGCTTCCCCAACTTTAATTTTTTCGTTTTTCTTTTTGAAATCAAATGGCACGCTGTTGCGCATCGAAAACCAATCGAAAGCTTTCGGCCGGGATGGCGGGCATCTCCGGCGCGCAAGGTGCGCGGCGCGGGCGCGGAACGCCTGGCGCGGCCTGGTCTCCCCCACGCCGCGCCGGGCCCCGCGCCCGCTCCACGCGAGACGCGACGCCCCCCGTCACGCCTCGCGCGGTCCACGCCCTGCTGCGGTGACGCGCTTCGCGTCACCGCTCGAGCCATGCCGCCACGCGCCTGGCGCGCTCAACCGCGCCAGGCCGAGCAGCGGATCACCGAGCAGAAGTTGCCGGCATGGAAATGCGGCTCCTTGTCGGCGATCACGTCGGCCTTGACGTTGCCGAAGGTCGTCTCGGGCTTGTGGCGGATCCCGTCGTAGAAGGCCTGGATGATGTCTTCCTTGAAGTGCTCCGGGCGCGGGTGCAGGTGCGTGACCGCCTCGCGCTCGTGCTCGTGGTACTCGTGGTAGGTCAGGCCCAGCACGTCCATCTCGACGCCGGCCGTCACCAGCGCGATCACCGGATGCATGTGCTGCGGAATGCCGGGCGTGGTGTGCAGCGCGATCGCGGTCCACACCAGGTCGATGTCGTGCTGTTCGATGCCGCGCTGGCGCAGGAACTCGCGCGCCGCGTTGGCGCCGTCCACCTCGAAGCGCTCGTGCGCGCTGCTGTGCGAGGGCATCAGGCCGACGTCATGGAACATCGCGCCGGCATAGAGCAATTCCGGATCGAACTTCAGGCCGCGATCGCGGCCGGCAAGCGCGCCGAAATAGAACACGCGGCTGGAATGATGGAACAACAGGGGACTTTCGGTATCCCGAACGAATTCCGTGATCTCCCGCGCAAGCTGGCTGTCGGGAACGCGGATGCCACCGATATCGACGCTCATGATCTTCTCCGTGTGAGGACTTCGGGATTGATTCTCCCGCGTGCTAGGATTGTCATCAATCGGCGTGTCACGTCATTTTCTGCCAAATCGCGCGGAATGCGGACGGCGCCGCCAAGGGGAACCCGAATGAGCAAGACCATCGCGATCCTGGCCGTGCCGGGCGTGCAGTTGCTGGACGTCAGCGGGCCGCTGGACGTGTTCGCGCAGGCCAACGTGGAAGCCGGCAAGGCCGCCTACCGGATGCTGGTGCTGGCCTGCGAGCCGGGCCACCTGGTCAGTTCATCGGGCGCGCGCCTGGTGCCCGACGGCGTGGTCGGCGAGGCGCTGCCCGAGATCCACACGCTGCTGGTGGCGGGCGCGCCGGGCATTGGCGCCGGCGGCGTGCCGGTCGCGACGCTCGACTGGCTGCGCGCGGTGCCGCGCCGCTGCAAGCGCTTCGGCTCGGTCTGCACCGGCGCGCTGGTGCTGGCCGAGGCGGGCCTGCTCGACGGCCGGCGCGCCACCACGCACTGGGCCTCGGTCGAGGCGCTGGCCGAGCGCTGCCCGAGCGCGACGGTGGAAGCCGATGCGCTCTACGTGCGCGACGGCCGGCTGCGCACCGCGGCCGGCGTGACGGCCGGGCTCGACCTGGCGCTGGCCCTGGTGGAGGAGGATCTGGGCCGCGAGATCGCGATGCGCGTGGCGAGCCAGCTGGTGATGTTCTTCAAGCGCCCCGGCGGGCAGTTGCAGTTCAGCCGCAACGGCGCCACCGCGCCGGCCGGGCGCTCGGTGCTGCAGGACGTGCAGCGCTGGGTGGCCACGCAGCCGGAACTCGATCACAGCGTGACGAGCCTGGCCGGGCGCGCCGGCCTGAGCCCGCGCCACTTCGCGCGGCTGTTCCATGCCGAGGTGGGCGTGACGCCGGCCGCCTGGGTCGAGCTGGCGCGCGTGAACGCGGCGCGCGCCCTGATCGAGACGGCCGGCGACGCGCCCAAGCAGGTGGCCGCCAAGTGCGGCTTCGCGAATGCCGACGTGCTGCGCCGCGCCTTCGTCAAGCACGTGGGCGTGACGCCGGCCGAGTATCGCAAGCGTTATCGGGACGAGGAGCGCTGAGCGCGGCCGCGACGGCGCATAAAAACGAAGCCGCCGTCGCGACAGGAACGACGGCGGCTTCGATACTTCGGGCTTCTGATCAACCGACCCGCTTCAGGTTTCCGGTGCCTGCTCGCCGCGGCAGCGCCAGCGGCGCGCGCGCGTCGCCGGCTCGGCCGTCGTGTCGGCGACGCCGCGCCACCAGCGCTCGCCGCGATGCGGCGCGGCCAGGTCGAGCCGCTCGCCCATGCGCGGCGTGGCCAGCGCGATGCCCTGCGCGGCCGCCAGGCCGAACACGCGCTCGAACGGGTCCTGCCAGCGATGCATGGCCAGGTCGAAGGTGCCGTTGTGGACCGGCACCAGCCAGCGCCCGCGCAGGTCCTGGTGGGCCTGCACGGTATGCTCCGGCTGCATGTGGACATAGGGCCATTGCGCGTCGTAGGCGCCGGTCTCGAGCATCGTGACGTCGAACGGCCCGAAGCGCTCGCCGATCTCGCGGAAGCCGTCGAAATAACCGGTATCGCCGCTGAAGAAGATCCGCAGCTCCGCGTCGATGATGGTCCACGAGGCCCACAGCGTGCTGTTGCCGTCGAACAGGCTGCGCCCCGAGAAATGCTGCGCGGGCGTGGCCGTGAAGCTGATGCCGTCGATCTCGGTGCCCTGCCACCAGTCGAACTGGCGCACCTTGTCCGCGTCGATGCCCCATTCGATCAGGCGGTCGCCCACGCCCAGCGGCGTCAGGAAGATCGCGGTGCGATCGGCCAGCGCCAGCACCGTCTCGCGGTCGAGGTGGTCGTAGTGGTCGTGCGAGAGGATCACGCCGGCCAGCGGCGGCAGGTCCGCCAGCGCGATCGGCGGCGCGTGGAAGCGCTTCGGCCCGACCCGCTTGAACGGCGAGGCGCGCTCGCCGAACACCGGGTCGGTCAGCCAGAAGCCGCCGCGCAGCTTGAGCAGCAGGGTCGAATGGCCGAGCCGGTAGAGGCTGCGATCGGGCGCGGCGTCCAGCTCGGCGCGCGTGAGCGCATCGACCGGCAGCGCGGCGCCCGGCTGGGTGCCGCGCGGCTTGTTGAACAGCACGTTCCAGGCGATCGACAAGGTCTTGCCGAAACCCTCGGACGGACGCGGCCGCACATTGCGGAAGCGCTCGCCGTCGTGCTGCGGCGAAGCGGTGGACAGCGCGCGCCCGCGTTGCGCGGCGGCGATGCCCAGCGTGCGGCTGAACCAGTCGGGAAGCGAAATCATGGTGAATCCGTCCGGAGAACGAAAAGTAGACTCGCTAGTGTAGTTTGTTTTCGAGAAAAGTAAACCGACAAGTGTAAAATTCGCCCATGGACGCCAACCCCACCCCCACCCGCCTGACCGACCGGAAACGGGCCGCGATCGTCAGCGCGGCGATCGACGAATTCCTCTCGGCCGGCTACGACGCGACCAGCATGGACCGCATCGCCGCCAGCGCGCAGGTCTCGAAGCGCACCGTCTACAACCATTTCCCGAGCAAGGACGCGCTGTTCCTGGCGATCCTGGAACGGCTCTGGGACGCCACGCGCGGCGGCGAGGCGCTCGCCTATCGCGCCGGCGAGCCGCTGCGCGGGCAATTGGTCGAGCTGCTGATGCGCAAGCTGCGGCTGCTCGCCGACGACACCTTCCTGTCGCTGGTGCGCGTCGCGATGGCGGCCGCGATGCATTCGCCCGAGCGGGCACGGGACATGGTGGCGCGCCTGGGCGAACGCGAGGAGGACCTGGGCATCTGGATCCGCGCGGCAAGCGCCGACGGGCGGCTGTCGGTGGCGGATCCCGGCTTCGCCGGGCAGCAGTTGCAGGGGCTGGTGAAGTCCTTCGCGTTCTGGCCGCAGGTGGCGATGGGGCAGCCGGCCATCGCCGGCGAGGCGCGGCGAGCGCTGGCGGAATCGGCGGCGGACATGTTCCTGGCGCGCTACGCGAAGGATGCCGAGGCGCGCGACTGAGGGCCCGCGGCGGCCATCGTTTTCCATCATCGTTTTTTGATCCGTGCGAAGCCGCGGCGGAATCGGCACAATCGCCGTCACGGCTTCCCTGTTTCCGGTTTCGCTCATGTCTGACGTTCACTCCTCCCCCGTGGTCGGCGTGCTGCTCGCCGCCGGCCTCGGCACCCGCTTCGACCCCAGCGGGCAGGACAGCAAGCTGCTGGCCGCCCTGCCCGACGGCACGCCGGTGGCGGTGGCCGCCGCCCGGCGGCTGCGCGCCGTGATGCCCGAGGTGATCGCCGTGGTGCGGCCCGGCGCCGAGGTGCTGGCCGAGCGGCTGGCGATCGTCGGCTGCCGCGTGCTGGTGGCGGCC
>NZ_VWWC01000257.1:0-6737 GCF_011753175.1 Burkholderia sp. Cy-637
ATTGTTCTGGATCATCCGGTACGCCGCCTCGGCGAGCCAGGTCTTGCAGGTTTTCTCGCTGCCGCGCGGCGCGCGGATCACGCGCGTCGGATCGAGACGCGGATCGATGTGCTTGGGATGATTCATGACAGCCCTCGAAAGGAATAAAGCCGGATCGGCACGATCGGCTGCAGCGCAACCGGACAGGCACGAGTCTATCCGGCCAATGTTGTCTAGACAACTCGTTTTCAATAAAAAACGGCGCTTCCCGGCCGAACTCGGTGTTTATCCCGATGCCGGAAAATCAGGCTCGAAACCCGGCAAGGGCACAGACGCCAGTTCACCGCGCGAGCACAGTCGCGCGGCGAACTTGGCTAGACAAATCGAGGAGAAAAAACGAAGCGCGCCACCGACGGGCGCGCGATGAAACGGCAGGGAAACGCGGGGAAGGATGCGAAAAAAGCAGTGTGGAAAACCCGTGCTCAGACGCTGCCGGCCAGATGAAAACGCGAGGCCGGGTGCCACAGCTGCACCGAGGTGGCCACCGATTCGCCGACCCAGGTGCGCCGCCACATCATCAGGCAGGGCTCGCCGATCTCCATCGCGAGATGGCGGCGGATCGGCGCGTCGGGCTTGTTGGCGTAGATGCGGAAATCGGCGCGCTGGATCGGCGCGAGCTTCACCATGTAGCGGTTCGGCGTCTCGGCCGTGAAGTCCTGCTCGAGGTAATGCGGAAACACCAGCGGGTTCACGTAGCGATCCTCGTACTGGATCGGCTCGCCCTCCTCGTAATGCACGATCAGCGAGTGGAACACCGGCCCCTTCGACAGGTTCAGCGCGGCCAGCGCCTCCGGGTCCAGGCTGGTGTCGAGCGCGAGCACCTTGGCGGTATGACGATGCCCGCGCGAGACGATCTCGTCGGCGATGTTGCGGATGTCGAGCACGGTCGACTCGACGTCGCGCGGCGCCACGAAGGTGCCCGAGCCCTGCACGCGCTTGAGCACGCGCTCGCTGGTCAGCTCGCGCAGCGCGCGCGACACGGTCATGCGCGCCACGCCGAACTCCTTCACGAGCTCGGTCTCGGAGGGGATCATCTCGCCGGGCTTCCAGGTGCCGTCCGCGATATGGCCGATCACATAGCGCTTGATCTGTTCGTAGGCGGGTGCCAGCTTGCGCGCGGCCCGGGGCTGCGTCGCGTCGTCCACTGCGTTTGTCGTCATCGTTATTCTCGACTTCCTTCGTGAGGGGCTATCGGCCCGGCCCCGCGCGCTCGGCCGCGTCAGCCGCCGATCGCGGCCGGCAGCACGTCGTTGGCCGAGGCCAGCGGGCCGCCCGCCGAAGGCGGCGCCGCATCGGCCACCAGGGTGCCGTCAACGGGCCGCACCTTGACCGGATCGGGCAGCGGCGGCGGCTCGCCATGGGCGATCAGGCCGAAGGCCAGCGTGATGTCGTCGGCCAGCGGGCGGTCGTCGCGATAGAACGCGACGTCGTGGCGGATGCGTGCATAGAGCCGGTCCGTATAGGCCGCGCGCGGCGCCTCGACCGGCTGCAGGTCGTAGGCCTGGGCGGCGGCGAGCAATTCTATCCCAAGTATCCGGCAGCTATTTTCGATCACCGCCAGCGCCTTGAGCGCGGCCGGCGTGGCGTGACAGAGATGGTCCTCCTGCAGGCCCGAGGTGACGCCGCCGTCGAGGCTGGCGGGCGCGGCCTCGCGACGGTTCTGCGCGACCAGCGCGGCCGCCGTGTACTGCGCGATCATGAAGCCCGAGCGCGTGCCGCTGGCCTGCGCGAGGAAGGCCGGCAGGCCGCTGACCAGCGGATTGACGAGCCGGTCGACGCGCCGCTCGGCCATCGCCGCCACCTGGGCGACGGCGATCGTCAGGCTGTCCATCGCCAGCGCGATCGAGGCGCCCACCGCGTGCGCCTGCGAATAGACGCGCGGCGCCTCGGGCGTGCCGGTGACGATCGGGTTGTCGGTGGTCGAGGCCAGCTCGCGATTGACCACCTCGGCGGTGGCCGCCAGCACGTCGCGCGCGGCGCCGTGCACGTGCGGAATGGTGCGCATGCTGAGCGGATCCTGGGTATGCCGCCCCAGCGCCGCGGCCAGCAGGCCGCTGCCGTCCAGGGCCGCGCGCATGCGCTCGCCCACGCGCGCCAGGCCCGGCGAGACGCGGAACGCCAGCGAATCGGCATCGAAGGCGGCCATCTGCCCGCCGAGGTTCTCGAAGCTCATCGCGGCAACCGCATCGGCCCAGTCGAGCAGGCGCTCGGCGCGCCGCAGGGCCAGCGCGGCCAGCCCCGTCACGCAGGGCGTGCCGTTGACCAGGCTCAGGCCTTCCTTGGCCTCCAGCGAGAGCGGCGCGAGGCCTAGCCGTTGCAGCGCATCGGCACCGCCCAGGCGCTCGCCGCGCCAGCGCACCTGCCCCGCGCCCACGCACACCAGCGCGATATGCGCCATGTGGCTCAGGTAGCCGACCGAGCCCATGGCGGGCACCTCGGGCAGGCAGTCGGCATCGAGCAGCGCCTCCAGCCGCTCGACCACCTCGGCGCGCACGCCCGAATGACCATGCGCGAAATTGTTGATCGCGGCCGCCATGATCGCGCGCGTCTCCTCGCGCCCGAGCGGCGCGCCCACGCCCACCGCGTGGCTCATCAGGATGTTGTGCGAGAGATCGTGCTGGTCGGCCGGCGACACCACCACGTCGCAGAGCGCGCCCACGCCGGTGTTCACGCCGTAGGCGCGGATCCCGCGCGCCACGATCTGCTCGACCAGGTGGCGGGCGGCGGCGATGCGCTCGCGCGCCTCGCCGGACAGGTGCAGCGGTTCCCCGGCGGCGACGGCGGCGATATCGCGCCAGTCCAGCGGGCGATCGGTACGGATGACGGCCATGGCGGTGTCCTGCGGATCAGACGAAAAACGATGTGGGTGAAAGGGCGGCCCCGCTCGGAGCTCAGTTCGCGTTGCGGTCCTCGTGGCCCGACACGAAGCGGCGAAAGCGTTCCGACTTCTGCTCGCCGAACACCTCGTCGGGCGTGCCGTCGGAATCGACCTGCCCCTGGTGCAGGAACATCACGCGGTTCGACACGTGGCGCGCGAAACCCATCTCGTGCGTCACCACCAGCATGGTGCGGCCTTCGTCGGCCAGCGCGCGCATCACGCGCAGCACCTCGCCCACCAGTTCCGGGTCGAGCGCCGAGGTGGGCTCGTCGAACAGCATCACCTTGGGATGCATGGCCAGCGCGCGGGCGATCGCCACGCGCTGCTGCTGGCCGCCCGACAGATGCGCCGGATAATGGCCGCGCCGCTCGCCGAGTCCGACCTTGGCCAGCAGCGCCTCGGCCTCCTCGACGGCTTCCGCGCGGCTGCGCTTGAGCACGCGCATCGGCCCCTCGATCACGTTCTCGAGCACCGTCATGTGCGACCAGAGGTTGAAGTTCTGGAACACCATGCCGAGCTGCGAGCGCACCCGGTCGACCTGGCGGCGGTCGCCCGGCTGCAGCGTGCCGTCGCGGCGGCGCTTCATCTTCAGTTCCTCGCCGCCCAGCGTGACCGAGCCGTCGTCGGGAATCTCCAGCAGGTTCAGGCAGCGCAGGAAGGTGCTCTTGCCGGAGCCGCTCGCGCCGAGGATCGAGATCACGTCGCCCTCGTGCGCGTCGAGCGAGATGCCCTTGAGCACGTGGTGATCGCCGAACGACTTGTGGATGTTGTGGGCGGACAGCGCCACCGGCTTAGCGGATTGCATGCGTTTCTCCAGGATCAGGCAGGCGTTCAGGGCGCGGCGCGCCGCGTCTCGAGCGAGGCGACGGGCCGCGACACCACGGCGGGCGCGGCGCGCAGGTGGCGTGACAGGCGCGTCTCGAGGAAACCGAGCAGGCGCACCACGACGAAGTTCAGGAACAGGTAGATCAGCGCGGCGCAGACGAACACCTCGGTGGTGCGATAGGTCTGCTGGATGATCTGCTGCGCGACGCCGGTCACTTCCCAGACCGTCACCAGGCTGGCCAGCGCGGTGGACTTGACCAGCAGCACGGCCTCGGTCGAATAGGCCGGCAGGCACTGGCGCAGCGCGATCGGGCCGATCACCCGGCGCAGCAGCGAGAAGCCCGACAGGCCGATCGCGTAACCGGCCTCGATCTGCCCGACCGGCACCGCCATCAGGCCGCCGCGGATGATCTCGGCGGTGTAGCCGGCGGTGCAGAGCGCGAGCGAGAGCACCGCGCACACATAGGGCTCGCGCAGCACCGGCCACAGGAAGCTCTCGCGGATCACGCCGAACTCGCCGAGCCCGTAATAGACCAGGAACATCTGGATCAGCAGCGGCGAGCCGCGGAACACCAGGATGTAGGCGCGCGCGAAACGGTTCGGCAGCCAGTGGCGCGACACGCGCATCGCCACGATCACCAGGGACAGCAGCCCGCCGATCACCAGCGACAGGAAGAACAGGCCCAGCGTGGTCGGCACGGCGGCGATCAGCTGCCGCAGGGTGTCGAGCAGGAACGGGAAATCGATATGCATGATGGGAGCCGTCCTCGGTCAGTTGCGGGCGAAGTTGCGCTTGAAGGAGCGGCCCACGTGCGCCTCGGCCTTGCCGAAGATGCGGTTCGAGGCGCCCGTCATCAGCAGGTACAGCACGCCGCCGGCGACGAAGAACAGGAAGTATTCGTGGGTGGAACCGGCCGCCACCTGGGTGGCGCGCAGCAGCTCGGCCAGGCCCGTCACCGAGATCAGCGCGGAATCCTTCAGGCTCAGTTGCCAGACGTTGCCCAGGCCCGGCAGCGCGAAGCGCAGCACCTGCGGGATCAGGATGCGGCGCGCGGCGGTCAGGCGCGGCATGCCGATCGCGCGCGCGGCCTCCAGCTCGCCGCGCGAGACGGCCAGCACCGCGGCGCGGTAGACCTCGGCCTGGTAGGCGCCCGAGATCATGCCCACCGCCACCGCGCCGATCGCGAACGGTGGCACGCCGACGAAGCCGTCGGCACCGAACCACTGGCCGATGGTGGTGACCAGGCTCGAACCGCCGAAATAGAACAGGTAGATCACGAGCAGCTCGGGCACGCCGCGGAACACCGTGGTGTAGCAGTCGCCGAGCACGCGCAGCAGGCGAAAGCGCGAGAGCTTGGCGGCCGCCACCAGGCCGCCGAACACGGAGCCGATCAGCAAGGCGGACAAGGTCAGCACGATCGTCATCAGCGCGCCGAGCAGCAGCACGCTGCCCCAGCCTTCCGATCCGAAACCGAGCATGGAGATGAGAGAGGACATGGCGACTACCCCAGGCAAAGCAGGCTACGCGGCAGGCGCGCGCAGCGACATCGGAGTGGCATCGCGCGCGCCGCCGGCGGCGAGGCGCGCGATGCCGCGAGAGCGCGCGAGCCTCAGGGCGTCACGTCGGTCTTGAACCACTTCAGGGCGAGCTTCTTGATGGTGCCGTCGGCCTTGGCCGCGGCGATCGCCGAATCGAACTTCGCCTTCAGGTCGGTATCCGTCTTGCGGAACGCCAGGCCCTCGCCCGGGCCCCAGATCGGGCCGGCCACCACCGGGCCGGCCGGCACCACCTTGGACTTGCCGGCGTTGGCCGTGTAGTAGGTGATGTCGTCGAAGGAGGCGTCGATGCGGCCGTTGGCGAGATCGAGGTCACGCTCGGGCGCGCTCTTGTAGACGCGGATCGAGGCGACGTCCTTGAAGTTGTTGTTGACGAAGGCCGTGTAGATGGTGCCCGACTGCAGGCCGATGGTCTTGCCCTTCAAAGCCTTGCGCAGATCCTCGACGGCCGGCGCGTTGCTGCGCGCGTCGTTGTCCAGGCGCAGTGCCGCCGTGTTGGGTGCCGACTTCGGCAGGATCTTGGGGTCCGCCACCGCGAAGGTGGCCGGGGTGGCCGCATAGGGCTGCGAGAGCGCGAGGATCTTCTCGCGGTCCGGCGTGATCGAGATCGCATCCATCAGGACATCGAACTTGCCGGCCTGCAGGCCCGGGATCATGCCGTCCCAGTCCTGGGTGACGAGATTGCACTTGAGTTGCGCGTGCGCGCAGAGGTTCTCGACCAGCTCGGGCTCGAAGCCGCCCAGCTTGCCGCCGGGCAGCGTCAGGTTCCACGGCGCATAGCTGCCGTCGAGCGCGATCGTCACCGTCTTCCAGTCCTTCGCCTGCGCGGCGCCTGCCATCATCGCGGATCCGAGAACCGCGCCGACCAGCAGCGAAACGAGACGGCTGTGCTTACTCTTCATGTCGACATTCCCCATGGGTTTGGAACTACCTGCCTAAGCCTAACTAGCGATCTTGTATAGACAAGCATGAGTCAACAAAATCACCTTGGCAAGCAATTTCGAGAAAACCGGCAGGGACCTAGGGCATACCCGGAGAAGCTTGTCCGATATGGCTTTCAGACGAATTCGCGTGGTCGATTCCGGTGCAGGATTTCGCCTTGGCGAGGCATGTTCGCCAAGCTGGGGCAAGTCATCTAGTCAACTGAACAAAGCTCGATACTGTTGCCCGAGCGGCCGCGGCGCCGCGTGCGGCACGCGCCGGCCCGGTTGCACCGCTCATTGCAACCCGCGCGCGATCACGCGCTCGGCGAAGGCCTCGGCCACGCGCGGCAAGGTCCGGCCGCGCCGCTTGACCAGCGCCACCGGCCGCACGAAGGCGGCGTCGTCGATCGGCCGCGCCACCAGCTCGGGCTCGGCCAGCACCTCGCGCGCCGAGGCCGGCAGGATGGTCAGGCCCAGCCCGCCGCGCACCATCGCCACCGCCGTCATCATGTAGG
>NZ_VWWC01000258.1:0-6565 GCF_011753175.1 Burkholderia sp. Cy-637
TCGACGCGCGTGACGGTGGCGGGCCCGGCGTTGTCGGCGAAGGCGGCGCCCGATCCGGCGAGCGCCGCGCCGAGCGCCAGCAGGGACAGCGAGGAAAGCGCGGCCGGCAGCAGGCGCCGGCGGTACGCGGAGGTCGTCATGACGTCAGGCCCCTCCGACGAAGGCTTCGCGGAACGTGTCGATCGCCACGCGCAGCGACAGTTGCGGTTGTTCGAGGTAGCTGATGAGCTTGCTGGTCGCGGGATCGTGTTGCGCATGGGCGTCGACCCATTCCGGATCGTCGATGTCGATGTTGTGTTGCGAGTAGGTTTGCGGGTCGACCACGCTGTGCAGCGTGCGTGCCGAGGCGCCGTTGAAGCCGATGATCAGCCGTTCGCGCTCGGCGATGCTGCCGATGAAGATCGCCAGCTCGAAATCGGCCTGCGAGACGAAGGGCGAGATCAGCTCCATCCAGAACGCGGCCACCAGGCTGCGGTAGAACGGGTCGACCGGCAGCGGCAGGGTCAGCCCGCGCTCGATGTGCGAGGAGCCGCTCTGCATCACCGGGCGCAGCAGCGAACCCAGCGCCAGCATCGCGCCGCGCAGCTTCACCGGGTGGCCGCTGGCCAGCAGCATCTGCTCCAGGCCGAACAGCGACTGGTGCTCGACGAAATCGTTGAAGGTGCCGTCGTGGCCGGGGCCGCCGGTGTCGATCGGCACGGTGGCGTCGCCCAGCGCCTGCAGCGCGCCGGCCGGCTCCTCCTTGCCGAGCAGCGGGCGCATCAGCGAGGCGGCGCGCTGCCAGAGCCGCGCGAAGGCCAGCGGGCTGCGCGCGATGAAGTTCAGCGGGCGGTCGACCTCCAGCGCGGTGGCGGCGAGGAACGGGAAGCGCCGGTTCGAGGCGTCGTGGCTGGCCACCATGTGGCCGGCGATCGCGAGCTTGCTGCGCGAGCCGATGAAGGCGAAGTGCATCGGCCGCGCGTTCTCGTAGACGATCTTCCAGCGCGGGTCGTCGGCCAGCAGCTCCATGGCCTGCGCGATCCAGCGGTCGAGCGTCTGCAGCAGCTGCGGGTTGTGCGGGCTCTTCACGAAGTCGCCGCGCGACGGGATCTTGCCGAAGTAGGCGATCTGCGCCTGGACCGTTTGCGTCATTGCGCCCCCTGTGCATTCGATGCGTTGGCGGCCGCGCCGTTGGCGGCCGTTGCGACGCCGGACGTGCCGGCAGGTGCCTGGGCCGTCGCGTTGACGGCGCCGCTCGCGCTGGTGTTCGCCACCGACGAGGGCAGGTGCAGGCCGCGCAGGCTCTGCTGCTGCGGCGCGTCGCCGCCGGCGCTGCCACCGCCGCCGCCCGAGGGCTGCGAGGTGCTGATGATGCGCATCGTCACCGCCACGTTGACGTTGCCCTGCGTCCAGGCCAGGTCGAAGGTGCCGTCCGGGCGGCGCGAGCGCTGCGCCGAGTTGATCAGCTTCTCCAGCCCGTAGCGGCCCGGCTCGTTGACCAGGGTCAGGGTGCGGCCGTCGAAGGTGGTGGCCGTCAGCGTCGCGCCCGGCGAGCCGCTCGGGTTCGGCCAGACGAAGTTGGTCCACTGCGGCGGCGTGTTGCGGTAGCGCAGCTGCTGGCCGTCGATCGCGATGGTGTACTCGGTGGTCCCGCTGCTCGGCTGCGGCAGGATCTGGAACACCGTCTGCGGCTCGGAGGAGGCCGCGCTGGTGGCCGCGCCGCCCGCCAGCGGCGCGACCCAGGTCGCGAAGCCGCTGGTGAAGTCCGGCGTCAGCGCCAGACCCATGTCGCCCCAGGTGCGTGCCGTGAGCGTGTCGCCGCGGCGCACCGCGAGCGGCCCGAGCGTGGTGCCGACGAACTTCGAGATCGAGCCGTCCGGGCCGAACACCTGTGCGATTTCGCTGGAGGCGGCCTCCACCTTGGCGCCGGCGGAGAACGGGTACTTGTTCGCCAGCGAGGCCTGGAACGGCTGGTAGACCTGCGCGTTCCACACCTTGTTGACTTCCACCGAGGCCGGCTGGATCACCACCGAGAAGGCCTGCTGCAGCGGGCGCACCAGCAGCGGACGCAGCGACTTGCGTTGCGAGTCGGTCAGGCCGGTCAGCATCTGCTCGTCGACGTACTTCAGCGAATCGGCCAGTTCCGAGCCGTTGCCGTCGAGCGTCTGCTGCATCAGCTGGCGCGCGCCGGGGCCGGGGTCGCCCTGGTTCTTGATCACGTTGAAGCGGGTGCGCACCTTGGAGAGCGTGTCCATGTAGCCCTTGAGCATCGACTGGCCGCCGTCGTGGGTCTGCACGATCCGGCCCAGGCCGATGAACTCCTGGCCGATCGGGCCCATCGGCACCTCGACCGGGTTGCCGTTGATGTCGATGTTGGCCGCCAGCTGCCCGCCCGGCTTGCGCGAGAACCACTGCTTGACCCAGTTCACCACGCCGGTCTGCGCCTTCTTGATCGACACGTTGGCCAGCGACGGGTTATCCCAGGAGGTCTGGTCGTAGGCGGTCTCGAGCACCTTGCGGATCGGCGAGTCCTGCGGGTCGCCGAGCTTGTTCATGGCGTCCACGGCCTGGCCGAAGCTGCCGAAGTTCTGCACCGCGATGCCCTGCATGAACTTCTGCCAGTGCTGGGCGTATTCGGTCTTGTACATGCCGACCAGCACCTTCTGGATCTGCTCGGGGCTGCCTTCCAGCGTCAGGTCGTCCTGCGAGGCGGTGTTGAGCACCCAGTCCTTGGCCTGCAGCTCCTTGGTGGCCGCGTCGCGAATCGCCGGCTGCACGTAGTCGAACCAGGCGTCGCGCGTGAAGGTGCCGGGGATCGCGTAGCTGCCGGCCACCAGGCCGGTGTTGTCCTCGCCGACGATGCGCGCGATCGTCATCGGGGCATAACGCGTCGAGGCGCGCGCCTTGATCTCCTCGTAGACGCGCTGGCGGGCCGGCATGCCGCGCACCACGTGGCGCAGGTTCTCGCGGGTCTGGTCGACCAGCGCCAGGTTGGCGTCGATCATCGGCCAGTCGTTGTCCTGCACGCGCGACAGGTAGAAGGTGATCATGCGCTCGGCGCTGCGGATCATCTCGTCGCGCGGCATGTTCCCGCGATTGGTTTCCAGCCAGCCGCGCCAGAAGCGCGCGATCTGGTCGGTCAGGTGGGCCTGCTCGACGTGGCGCTTGTCCGACAGCATCAGGTAGGTCTTCAGCGCGTTGTAGGCGTCCTCGACATTGGTCGGCGAGGCGTCGTTGTAGAGCCCGCCCTGCGCCTGCGGCTGCAGCGCCGACTTGTCGGAGACCGGCACCGCGCCCGATTCGGGGGTGCGCGTCATCGGCGCGAGCTGGTCCGGATGCGCGTCGACGTCCTTCAGGAAGGCGGCGAGATTGTCGGCCACCGGCGCCAGCATGATCTGGCGCACGCCGTTGTAGTACTCGGTGAGCAGGCGTTCCTCGAGGCGGTCGCCCTGGTAGAGGCCCAGCGAGACCGAGATCGGCTTGTCGCGGCGGAACTGCTCGAGCTGCTCGATGCGGTCCTCGAGGATGTCCATCGCCTGCAGGCGCGATTGGAGGTCGTTGCGGTTCTGTTCGAGCTTGGCGATGTTGTCGAGGTCGGCCTGCACGTTGGCCACCAACTGCTGGTTGCCGATCGTCGACCAGGTCCAGCCGCCCAGCGCCAGCGCCAGCGCCGCCACGAAGGCGAAGAAGGTGGCGTAGCGCATCCGCGTCTTGGCGGGGCTGGCGAACTGGCGCACCGTCTTGCGGTCCTCGAAGATCACCTTCGAGAACAGGTCGCGCAGGAAGAAGCCGTTCTTCGAGAAGGCGCTGTGCGGCTTGGGCAGGGCGCCGCCGTCCAGCGCGAAGCGCGAGGCGATGCGCTGCGCTGCGGCGGAATTGGTTTCGCCTTCCTGCAGTGCGCTGGTGAAGTAGAAGCCGCGGAAGATCGGCTTGTACTGGAACGGGTTGTTCTCGAACAGGGTGGCCAGGAAGGCGCGCAGGGTCGGCTTGATCGAGGCGAATTCGAGCGGGAAGCTCAGCTGGCCCGGCGAGAGGATGTTGCCGCGGCTGATCGACAGTTGCGCGACGCTGATTTCCTTGAGGCCGTCGTAGAGTTCCTCGAAGCGCTCGTCGAACAGCGCCACCACGTCGCGCTTCTCGTCGGGCTCGTAGGGCAGGGTGGCGCCCCACACGCGGTCGTATTCCTGGCGGTCGCTGCTGCTGAAGAACTCGGTGAAGCCGGTGATCAGGTCGGCCTTGGTGAACATCACGTAGACCGGCGCGAACACCTCCAGCTTCTCGGTCAGCTCCTGCACGCGCTGGCGCAGGTTCTTGGCCAGGTTGATGGCGAACTCGGGGCGGCTGCCGGTCAGCTCGGCGATGCTGGCGGTGACGATGATGCCGTTGATCGGCGCCTTGGGACGGAATTTCTTGAGCAGGCCGAGGAAGCCGATCCATTCGCTGCGGTCTTCCTCGTGCACCGAGTAGCGGCCGGCGGTGTCGAGCAGGATGCCCTCGGTGGTGAAGAACCAGTCGCAGTTGCGGGTGCCGCCGATGCCGTGGATCACCGCGCTGTTCTTGTCGGCGAACGGGAACTGCAGGCCGGAGTTGATCACCGCGCTGCTCTTGCCCGCCGCCGGGTTGCCGATCACGATGTACCAGGGCAGCTCGTAGAGCGCCGAGCCGCCGGACACCTGGCCGATCTTCGAGGTCTTGATGGTCTTGACCGTGTCCACCAGGCGCGCCCGCAACGTGTCGAGCTCGGCGGCCTTGGCCGGTTCGACCGGCGTCACCGAGGCGGCCGCGGCCTTGTCGACTTGCGCCTGCTCCTCGAGCATGTCGCCGAGCTTGCGGTTGGCGCGCCGCACGCGCAGCCGCTTGATCAGCTTCACCAGCAGCCACAGCACCACGATCACGGCGAGGATCGCGAGCGGGTAGACGAAGCTGATCGCAAGGGCGTCCGCCACGATGAACAGGATCGCGGCGAGCGCGATGAACCCGAGGATCGAGAGCGTGCGCGGGTGAGTCAACACGTTGAGGATGCGTTGCATAGGACGGTCAGGTTCCGGTGCGAATCAATGGGGTGAGGCAATGGCGCGTGCGCGCCGACAGCGTGAGGGCGGCGCGTGACGTCACGCTGTCAGTCCTGCGCAAAGAGGGAAGAGGATGATGGCCGCGGTGGCGGCGGGCGGGGCGCGGCGTATCGAGGCGGACGGGACGAGCCGGGCGGGCAGGCAAGGGGCGGGCGCGAGCGGCTCCCCCTGGTGTGCTTGGCCGGCGTGCCGGCTGGTCTCGTGGTTCATCTGCCCCATACCGCCCTCAGTGTGCCGACGCCGTCATTGCGGCGGCGGGTGCCCCAGTTTGAAACCGGGCTTATGGTATTCGACGTGGCCGAGGTCCATCATTTTCCACCGGCCACCCCAGGTCAAGCCGACCTGCTCCGCGACTTGTCCGTACAGCTGATAACCGCGCATGGCCCAGGGATCTTTTTCGGAAATCACCAGCTTGCCGTCGCGCAGGAATGCATTGTCGGCGGCCAGGCCGAACTGGTGATAACTCTGGTACGCGGCGGCATTGGTCACGTTCGAGCCGATCGCGGCCAGCCGGTTCTGCCGCTCCGGGCTGCGATATCCCTCCAGCAGCGCCATTTCGTATCCGTATTGCTCGTGCATGATCTTGTAGACCAGCAGCAAGCGCGTGCGGAAATCCGGGTCCAGCAAATTCCAATCGCGACTCGCGTCCTTCAGCGCGGGCCGGATCTGCTCGACTTCGCGCGTGGCGAATACCTCGGGAGGCAGCGGCGGCGGCGGGACGAGTTGCTCGCCTTGCAGCAGCGCGGCGATCTTCTCGTCGGGAACGCGTATGGTGTCGTCGTATTGGAATAATTGCCGACCGCGTAACGCAATCGCGATCAACGGAGGCGTCGCAAGAATACCCGTCGCGCAGATAATCAGCAAGCGGCGCCGGACCAGTAAGTTTTGCAGTTCATTTAATGAGCTCTGTGAAATTTTTGCCGATTTAACAATGTGGCTTCGCGTGCGCGTGGCGCGATCGGAAACGCGGCGGCTTAATCGCCCGTGAAACTGCGCGACCGTGGAAAAAACGCTGGTGCGCACGCCCGGTAATAACAGCATGGCGGCGATCAGCACGGCGATGGCGAAATACGCGATCAGTACGACGGCAATCACAGAAAACCCCGGATTTTACAATCGATTGTCTTTTAGAAGGCTTGCTCTTAGAATCAGGCCTGCTTCGAGTCGGCCGGACGATATTATTGCGGCGAATTAAACCAGGATTCAACGAGACATTGAATGAGCGCGCCGGAAGATTCAAATCGGAAAGCTTCACCACCCCCCAGTCTGCTTTCTGAACCGGGCCAGGCTGCCGGTCAGAATGGCTCGCGTATTCTCGCCAATCTCGAAGGGCGGGTGGCGCCTCAGCAGGCTGGCGAAACCGCTGCCGCCTCGCGTTCGCGCAAGGGGCCGCTGGCGCTGATCGCGCTGGCCGTCATCGCGGTGGCCGGCTGGGGTGCCTGGCGCATCAATTCGCACAACGCCGCGGCGCCTGCCGTCACGGCCGCCGCGAGCCCGGCATCGGCCGCGGCCGC
>NZ_VWWC01000259.1:0-6658 GCF_011753175.1 Burkholderia sp. Cy-637
CGGCCGGCGCCAAGGCGAGCGGCGCGCGTCGCCCATCCGGCCCCGCGCGCGAAGCCACGCCGCCGCCAAGCCCCCACGCGCGACGCGCCCTCTGGCGCCGATTCGACAGTCGCGCAGGAAAAACGTAAGCTGCTCGCTTCACTACAACAACAGAGCGCGGGCACGTACCCGCGGTCCGCCCATGTCGCTTCCCGGCTTCTCGCGCGCGGCCAGCGCGCCGCCCTCCTTCTCTCGCCACGCCGCCGACACCGCCCGTCTCGCCGCGCCGCTCGCGATCGCGCAGCTCTCGCAGATGGCGATGAGCGTCACCGACACGGTGCTGCTCGGCTCGCTCGGCCCCGACTCGCTCGCCGCCGGCGGGCTCGGCGCGACGCTGTTCTTCGTGGTGGTCACGGTGCTGCAGGGCGTGCTGACCTCGGTGAGCGTCAGCGTCGCGCATGCGCGCGGCGCGCAGGCCGACGAGCGCATCCCGCACATCTACTGGACCGGCGTCGCGCTGGCCCTGCTGCTGGCGCTGCCGGCGATCCTGGTGCTGCTGTTCGTCGAGCCGCTGCTGCTGATGTTCCACGAACCGGCCGAACTGGCCCGCAATATCGGCGAATACTGCCGGGTGCTGTGCCTGGCCGCGCCGGGCAGCCTGATCGGGGTGGGCCTGATGCGCTCCTTCCTGCCGGCGATCGGCGCCGCGCGCCGGCTGCTGTGGGTCTCGATCGCGGGCGTGGGCGTCAACGCGGTGCTCAACTACGGGCTGATCCACGGCGCCTTCGGCCTGCCGCGGCTCGGTTTCCTCGGCTCGGCGGTGGCCACCACCATCACCATCTGGCTCACCGCGATCGCGCTGGTGCTGCTGCTGCACGGCCGCCCGGCGTTCCGTCACTTCGTAGCCGCCTCGCGGCCCAAGCTGCCGATGATGGGCGAGCTGGTCGGCATCGGCTGGCCGGTCGCCATCACCTACGGGGTCGAATCGACGCTGTTCCTGGCCACCGGCCTGACCATCGGCGTGCTCGGCGAATCCTCGCTGGCGGCGCACCAGATCGCGCTGAACGTGGCCTCGGTCGCCTTCATGGTGCCGCTGGCGATCGGCCAGGCCGCCAACGTGCGGGTCGGCTACTGGATGGGCGCCGGCCAGCCGCTGGCGGCGCGTCACGCGGGGTTCGCCGCGATCGGGCTGGGCGTGGCCTTCATGTCGCTGTCGGGGCTGCTGCTGATCGTTGCGCCGCATGCGATCGTCGGCCTCTACCTGCACCTGGACGATCCGAAGAACGCCGGCACCATCGCGCTGGCCACCAGCCTGCTCGGCATCGCGGCGATCTTCCAGATCGTCGACGGCATGCAGACGGTGGGCTCGGGCTGCCTGCGCGGCCTGAAGGACACGCGCGTGCCGATGATCGTCGCCACGCTCGGCTACTGGGGCGTCGGCTTCCCGGTCGGCTACTGGTTCGCGTTCCATGTCGGGCTGGGCGCGCGCGGGCTCTGGTGGGGGCTCGCCGCGGGCCTGGCCAGCGTGGCCGTGCTGATGACCTGGCGTTTCCACAAGAAGACCCGGGCCGTGATCGACGCGCATCACGGCACCGCCCGCTGAGGCGAACCACCGGCGGACGCGCCGTGCCCGCCCGGCATTGCCCTGCCTTCTTCCCGCCGCGCCGCCAGCCGACGTAAAATCGCGCGCGGCGCTATGCTTGTCGCCTCTGGACGCCGTCGACAGAACGGCGCCCGTCCCTACCTACGCTTTCGTGCCGCGCCCGATGCGCGCGGCGTGGCTGTTTTCTTGTGACGGAGTCAAAGATGAGCGAAGCAGTACGGATGGAACGCGACACCTTCGGTGAGATCGCGGTGCCGGACGCCCGCCTGTGGGGCGCGCAGACGCAGCGGTCGCTGCAGAACTTCAAGATCTCGACGGAAAAGCAATCGCCCGAGCTGATCCACGCGCTCGCGCTGATCAAGCGCGCGGCCGCCACGGTCAACCGCGAGCTCGGCGTGCTGGCCGAGGACAAGGCCAACGCGATCGTCGCGGCCGCCGACGAGATCATCGCCGGGCGCCATCCCGATGAATTCCCGCTCGCGGTCTGGCAGACGGGCTCGGGCACGCAGACCAACATGAACCTCAACGAGGTGATCGCGAACCGCGCCAGCGAGCTGCTCGGCGGCGTGCGCGGCGAGTCGCGCAAGGTCCACCCGAACGACGACGTGAACCGCGGCCAATCCTCGAACGACGTGTTCCCGACCGCGATGCACATCGCCGCCGCGTTCGCCATCCATACCCAGTTGCTGCCCGCGCTGAAGCGCCTGCGCAGCACGCTCGACGAGAAGTCGAAGGCCTTCGCCGGGATCGTCAAGATCGGCCGCACCCACCTGCAGGACGCCACGCCGCTCACGCTCGGCCAGGAGTTCTCGGGCTACGTGGCCCAGCTCGACCAGGGCATCCGCCATCTCGAATCGACCCTGCCGCACCTGTACGAGCTGGCGCAGGGCGGCACCGCGGTGGGCACCGGCCTGAACGCGCATCCGAAGTTCGCGGTGGCGGTGGCCGACGAGATCGGCCGGCTCACCAAGCTGCCCTTCGTGAGCGCGCCCAACAAGTTCGAGGTGATGGCCGCGGCCGACGCGCTGGTGTTCGCGCACGGCGGGCTGAAGACGGTCGCCGCCAGCCTGATGAAGATCGCCAACGACGTGCGCTGGCTGGCCAGCGGCCCGCGCTGCGGCCTGGGCGAGCTGTCGATCCCCGAGAACGAGCCGGGCAGCTCGATCATGCCGGGCAAGGTCAACCCGACGCAGTCGGAAGCCGTCACGATGCTGTGCTGCCAGGTGTTCGGCAACGACGTGGCCGTCAACTTCGGCGGCGCGAGCGGCAACTTCGAGCTGAACGTGTTCCGCCCGATGATCGCGCACAACGTGCTGCAGTCGGTGCGCCTGCTGGCCGACGGCGCGCTGAGCTTCAACGATCACTGCGCGGTCGGCATCGAGCCGAATCATTCGCGCATCGACACGCTGCTCAACGAATCGCTGATGCTGGTGACGGCGCTCAATCCGCATATCGGCTACGACAAGGCCGCGCAGATCGCCAAGAAGGCGCACAAGGAAGGCACCACGCTGAAGGCTTCGGCGCTCGCGCTCGGTTATGTCACCGACGCGCAGTTCGACGAATGGGTGAAGCCCGCCGAGATGATCGGCAAGCAATAAGCGCATGGGCCGGCGCCGCCGGCCCTCGATGCCAACGACAAGGCCGGCAGGACGTCTCTCGCGTCCTGCCGGCCTCGTTCATCATGGCTGGCGCCGGCAGGCAGCCGGCGCGCGGCTCAGACCACGCCCTTGGCCACCTCTTCCGGCTTCAGCTCGACGAGCTTGTCGAGCGCCTCGCGCACGTCCAGCGCGTATTGCTGCAGGCGCTTGTCCTCGTCGGTGACGGGCACCAGCGGCGGCACCGGCAGCGGGTTGCCGTTCTCGTCGACGGCCACGAACACCACCATGCAGTCGGTGGTCTGGCGCAGCACGCCGCCCTTCGGGTCGCCCGCGTGCACGGTCACGTGGATGTGCATGCTGGTGCGGCCGGTAGCCACCACCCGCGCCTTCAGCTCGACCAGGTTGCCGACCAGGATCGGCCGCTTGAAGCGGATATTGCCGACGCTGACGGTCACGCAGTAGCGGCTCGACCAGATCGCCGCGCAGGCGTAGGCGGTCTCGTCGATCCATTTCATCAGCGCACCGCCGTGGACCTTGCCGCCGAAATTCACCGAGGTCGGCTCGGCGAGGAAACGGAACACGGTCTCGGTGCGATCGAGGGGCGCGGTGGGCGTGGGGTTCGACATCTTGGCTCCGTTTCGGGCGGTATCGTGTGGGTGAAGCCGATTATACGGTTCGCCACCGCGATCCTGCGTCGCAGCCGCCCCGGGCTCAGTTGTGGACCGTGATGCCCTGGTCGAGCGTGCCGTACATCTCGATGCTGCCCTGGCCGCCGCCGGCCGATCCCGCGCCGCCGTTCGCGCAGCCGGCGCACAGGCAGGCCGCCGCGAACACGGCCAGCAGCAGTTTGCTCAATTCCCGCATGATCGCCCGTCCTCGAAATCCGATCTGCGCATTCTACGCGGGGCGGCACCGGGCACGCGGCCGCGCGACCGGCAGTGCCGCATTCGATACTTCGCGCTGCCCTGAACCATCGAATGCGGGCGGCGCCTACACTAGCCTGACCCGTTTCCCTCCGAGGCCCGACCATGATCGCCACCGACCCGCACTTTCCCGGCCTGAGCCGGCTCGGCGCCCTGCTCGCCGATCCGGGCCGCGCGGCCATGCTGTGGGCGCTGATGGACGGCAGCGCGCGCCCGGCCGGCGAGCTGACGCTGCTGGCCGGGCTCTCGCCCTCGGCCGGCAGCGCGCACCTGGCGCGCCTGACCGACGGCGGCCTGCTCTCGCTCGAGGTGCGCGGGCGGCATCGCTATTACCGGATCGCCTCGCCCGAGGTGGCCGCCTCGATCGAGACGCTCGCCAACCTCGCGCAGGCCACCGCGCCGCTGCGGCCGGTGCCGGCCGTGGCGCGCACCGTGCCACTCGAGATGCGCCATGCGCGCACCTGCTACGACCACATGGCCGGCGAGCTGGCGGTGCGCGTCTACGACCGCATGCGCGAGCGCGGCTGGCTGGCCGCCGCCGATGGCGAGGCCGACGGCCCGCACGATCTGGCGGTCACGCCGCTGGGCGCCGACGAACTGGCAAGCCGCTGGCGGATCGACATCGGCGCCCAGCGGCGGCGCCGCCGCCGCTTCGCCTGCACCTGCCTGGACTGGAGCGAACGGCGCGCCCACCTGGCCGGCGCGCTCGGCGCCGCGCTGCTCGATGCCTGGCTCGCGCAGCGCTGGATCGAGCCGGCCGGCAAGCCGCGCGTGCTGCGCATCACGCCCGACGGGCAGCGCCGCTTCGAGGCCTTGCTTACCGGCGCTTGACGCCTCGATTGCAAATGCTTGACGAAAACGGGGACAGCGACATGCTTTGTTACAGCCGCGCATGAGCGCATTACAAAAGCGTCGGCCCGGAAACACGGCGCGCGGGTAGAGTGAATTCAAACGGCGCTGGCATGCGCCGCGCCATCGAATCACGAGTTCGCCATGACCCCGCTTCGCGTTCCGTTCTCCCTCACCGCGCTGGCCGCCTCGGCCTTGCTGGCGCTCGCCACGCTGGCCCCGGCCGCGTCGTTCGCGCAGACCGAACCGGCGCCGCCGCCCGAGGTGGCGCCCTCCGCGCCCACCACGCAGCAAGCCGGCGGCGATCCGCCCTCGCGCGTGGCGCGGCTCGACTACCTGTCGGGACCGGTGACCACCGAGCCGGCCGGCGCGAGCGACTGGTCCTACGCGGCCGTCAACCGGCCGCTGACCAGCGGCGACCAACTCTGGAACGACCAGGGCGCGCGCTCGGAGCTCCATATCGGCTCGACGGCGGTGCGACTCGACCAGTCCACCGCGCTGGCGATCCTCGCTCTCGACGATCGCAACACGCAGCTGAAGGTGGGCCTGGGCAGCCTGTCCACCCATGTGCGCGAGCTGCCGGCGGGCAGCGCCTACGAGATCGACACGCCCAACCTCGCGCTGGCCGTCGACGGCGCCGGCGACTATCGCGTCGACGTGGCCCCGGACGGCGCCTCGACCACCGTCACGGTGCGACGCGGCAGCGCCACCGCCTTCGGCGACAGCGGCCAGATCCCGATCGCGGCGGGCCAGCAGCTCAGCTTCACGGGCACCAACCTGCAGCTGGGCGCCAACAACGCCGCGCCGGGTCCCGATCCGTTCGACCAGTGGAGCGCCTCGCGCGACGCGGCCGAGGACCGCTCCATCTCGGCGCGCTACGTGTCGCGCGAGGTTCCCGGCTACCAGGACCTCGATGCGAACGGAAGCTGGCGCGATTCGCCCGACTACGGGGCGATCTGGATCCCGAACGACGTGCCGGCCGGCTGGGCGCCCTATCACACCGGCCACTGGATCTGGCAGGCGCCCTGGGGCTGGACCTGGGTCGACGATGCGCCCTGGGGCTTCGCGCCGTATCACTACGGCCGCTGGGCCTATGTCGACGACAGCTGGGCCTGGGTGCCCGGCCCGATCGTGCCGGCCGAGCCGCCCTGCTACGCGCCGGCGCTGGTGGCCTTCGTCGGCGGCGGGGGCGGCGGCTTCGACTGGAGCGTCGGGCTGGCCGTGGGCGGCGCGGTGGCCGCCGGCGTGGCCTGGTTCCCGCTCGCTCCGCACGAGGCCTGGCATCCCGGCTGGGGCGGCTGGAGCCCGCGCTATTACGATCGCGTGAATCGCACGGTGATCGTCAACAACACCCGCGTCACGAACATCACCAATATCCACAACACCTACGTCAACTACCACGTGCGCAACGCGGTGACGGCGGTGCCGGCGCAGGCCTTCGTGCATGGCCAGCCGGTGGCGCGCTTCGCGCAGCACGTCGATCCGCGGCAATGGCACGACGCGCGGATCGGCGCGGGCGCGCCCGGCATCGCGCCGGTCCGCCAGAGCTTCTCGGGCGGCCTGCGCAACGCCAGCTATCGGCCGCCGCAGCCGGCGCTCTCGCACCCGATCGTCGCCACCCGCAACCCGGCGGTGCCGGCCGCGTTCCACGACCGGCAGGCGCAGCAGTTCGCGCAGCACGGCGGCCGGGTGCCCGGCGCCGGCGC
>NZ_VWWC01000260.1:0-6479 GCF_011753175.1 Burkholderia sp. Cy-637
TACGCCGCGCTCGGCGGCATCGCCTTGCGGATCCGCACCTCGGCCGACGATCGGCCCGATTTCTCGGCCGACGAGGTCGATGCGATGGTGGTACGCGGCGCGGGGCAGTGGCCCGGGATCGAGGCGGTGCCGCTGTTCGCCGAACGGCTGGCGCCGATGTGCTCGCCCGCGCTGGCCGCTTCACTGGGCGCGCCGGCCGATCTGGCGCGCGCGACGCTGCTGCATGGCGGCCATGGCGACGGCGGCTGGCGCGGCTGGCTGGAGCAGGCCGGCGCGACAGGCGTCGACGCCCAGGCCGGGCTCGTGCTCGACACGCTGGAACTGAGCCTGACGGCGGCGACGGAAGGCCATGGCGTGGCGATCGGCGATCCGCGCATGGCGCGCGAACGGCTGGCGGCGGGGCAACTGCTGATGCCGTTCGGCGCGGCGCTGCCCAACGGCCTCGGTTACTACCTCGTGTATCCCGTGCAGCGCGCGCGGGAGCCGAGGATCCGCGCATTGGCGCGGGCGCTGGCCGGGCTCGCCGCCGAGGAGGCGGACGGCGCGGGCGCCTGAGCGCGGCGGGTTGCCGAGCGCCGCATCGGCCTTCGCGAACGGCCTTGGGCGACGTGAGCTTCCGGTATGCGCCGCGTTCGATCCAGGCGCCCCGAGCCGTCCTCAGCCACGATCCGGCGGCGGCGTATCGGCGGGCGCGCCGGCCGGCTTGCCCGATTCGCGCTCGGCCGGCGTGGCCGGATCGGCATCCTCGGGTATCGCGCCGTCGTGCGCCTCGCGCGCGAGCACGTTGCGCTGGGGGTTGGCGATGCGGATGCCGCGATCGCGGAAGGTCTCGGCGATGCGGCGATTGAATTCGCGCTGCACGCCCCAGCGCGTCGAGTCCTTGCACTGGATCTGCCCGGACATCGCGATCGCCGCGCCGTCCACCGAATCGATACCCCAGTAGCTGAAGTCCGACAGGATGCCGTCCTTGTACTGCGGATCCTCGCGCAGCGCCGCGCCGATCTCCTTGAGCGTGGCCACCGCCAGGTCGACGTCCTCGCCGTACTGGATGCTGACCTTCACCGCCGCGTTGCCCAGGCCGCGGTTGGTGTTGTTGACGGTCGACACCGAGCTGAACGGCACGGTGTGCAGCGAGCCGTCGCCGGCGCGCAGCCGCACGGTGCGGATCGACAGGTATTCGACGGTGCCCGACACGCCGGCCAGGGTGACCCAGTCGCCCACCTGCATGGCGTTCTCCATCAGCAGGAAGATGCCGGTGATGAAATCCTGCACCAGCTTCTGCGAGCCGAAGCCGAGCGCGACCCCGAAGATGCTGGCGCCGGCCAGCAGCGGCCCGACGTTGACGCCCAGTTCCGACAGCCCGGTGAGCACCACCACCAGCGCGATCATCACGAACAGCAGCGAGCGCAGCATCGGCAGCAGGGTGCGCAGGCGCGCGGCGCGCACCAGGTTGCCCTGCTGGGTCCAGCTGTCGAGCCGGCGCTCGATCGCGATATTGGCCGCTTCCCAGACCAGCAGCGCCACCGCCGCGGCGATCGCGATCGTCACCAGGGCCGAGGCGAGCCGGTGGCCGATGGTGCCGGCCTCGAAGGCGCGCAGCACCGGCACGCCCCAGATCTGCAGCAGCAGGACCAGGGTGACGATGCCGATCACGCCGGAGACGATCTGGCGCGCCAGCGGGTAGTAGCGATAGGCATGGCGATGCACCAGCGTGCCGCGTTCGCTGTCGCGCCGCTGGAACAGCCGTGCGAGCGCGCCGAACACGATGATCGAGACGATCCGCATGCCGATCATCACGGCAATGGTGCGCCCGCCCAGCGCGAACAGCACGTGGTAGCCGTTGTGCACGTCGAGCGCCCAGACGAACCACAGCGCCATCACGATGAACACCGCGGCCGGCGCCCAGGCATCGGCCAGCGCGTTGCCGAGCACCGTCACCGACGGATTGCCGGCCGCGTGGGCGCGGATGCGCGCCGCCACCGGGCGGCTGCACTGCAGGATCAGGATCGACACCATCACGTGGCCCACCAGCGCGACGGCCTTGAGCAGGGCCAGGTGGCCCGCCTCGCTGAGGCCGAAGTTGGCGGCGATCTCGACCACCGCCGCGCAGCCGCCCACCACCAGCCCGATGCGGCGGATCCACTGCTGCGTGAACACGGCCCAGCGATCGCTCATGTGCAGCAGGCGCAGGCTCGGCGCGTCGGGCTGGAGGAACAGGCGCGTGACGATCGCCACCACGCGGCAGATCACGTAGATGTCGATCAGCGCGCTGATCGCGTCGGCCGGCGGCGTGTCGTCCTCGGTCAGCATCGACATCGCCAGCGTCGCCACGCCGACGAACACCAGCACCGGGATCGCCCGCAGCGCCAGGCTCACCAGCGCGCGCGGCATGCGCCGCAGCAGGGTGCTGTGGTGCTGGGCGTGGCCGCGTCCGCGGGTGGCGTGGGCGCTTTGTCGGGCGTCCTGGCTTGCGTCGTCGGCGGGGGCGGTGGCATTCGCCTCGGCGGCGGCGATCGAGGGCGCGGCCTCGCCGCTTGCCGCGCCGGCCGGCTTGGCTTCGGCTTCGGCTTCGGGCTCGGCGCTTTCGTCGTGGTGGCCGTTGGCGCGACGCGCGGCCAGCGCCGCCAGCGCGCGGCGCAGCAGGCGCCGCGCGAACCATTCGATCGCCAGCGCCGGCAGCAGCGCGCCCAGGATCAATTGCAGGAAGTGCATGAAGTCGGCGCGTTCGTCGCCGTGGGTGAGCTTGCTGCGCCACCAGCTGCCGACCGAGCCGACGTCGAGCAGCGAGCGCAGCGAATCGCGCAGCGCATTGCCGATCTGCGCGGCCCAGTGCGAGCCCTGGCGCACCAGTTGCGAGGCCAGGCCGTTGGTCTGGAGCGCGACCGGCGTGGACGCCGCCGATGCCGGTGCCGCGCTTGCCGCGGAAGCGGCGCTGGCCGCGCTGGCGGGCACCGGCGTGCTCAGTTCGCCGGCCGCCGCGATGGCGCGCAAGGTGGCCTCGAACTGCGCGCGCTGCTGCGTGTTCTCGAGCACCGCGAGCGCCTGCTTGGCCTGCTGCTGGGTGAGCGGCGGCACGGCGCCGGAAGCGGCCGAGGCCGGCGCCGCGGAGGCGGGCGCGGCCGCATGGGCCGCGGTGACGACGATGGCCAGCAGCCAGCCGATCAGGATCTGTCGCATAGGGAATGGGTGGGGCTCCGCGTCGGCGGCGGCCCGTCTTGGAGAGCGTTGGCAGGACGTTAACATGATTGCGTCCCGCCCCGATTAGTTCCGCCGAGCCTCGGCTCGCGCTGCGGCGGCGCGAATCGTCCCGGGCACCGACAGCCGATCGTCAGCTTCGGCGCGGGAACGCGTTTCGCTACGGTTGCCGGGTTGTTGCCGGTTGGCTGCCGGTTGGCTGCCGCCGCGCTGTCACCATGACAGCGCGGCGACTGTCGTCGCGAACCGTCTCTTGCCGCGCGGGCCCGCGGATCCGATAGTCGGGCCGCGGGCCGCTTCGCGTTCCGCCGCGCCCGACGGCGCGCTTCGACACGGAGGACGACACGATGCGATGCTCATTTCCCGCGCCGCCGAGGGCGCATTGGCAACGGCCGAACATGGCGGCGACCGGGCGCGGTACGCCGGGCGGCGGCTTCGGTGACGCAAGCGGCGTGCCGCTTCCGGCGCGCGTGCGCATCGTCGAGGTGGGGCCGCGCGATGGCCTGCAGAACGAGGCGACGCTGGTTGCGACCGCAACCAAGGTCGAGCTGGTCGAGCGGCTGGCCGATGCCGGGCTCGGGCATATCGAGGCGGCCGCCTTCGTCTCGCCGCGGCGTGTGCCGCAGATGGCCGACGGCGCCGAGGTGCTGCGCGCGCTGCCCCGTCGCGAGGGCGTGGTGCTGTCGGCGCTGGTGCCGAACCGGCGCGGGCTGGAGGCGGCGCTCGCGGCGCGCTGCGACGAGGTCGCCGTGTTCGCGGCGGCCACCGAGGCCTTCTCGCGAGCCAATATCGAATGCTCGATCGCCGAGAGCCTCGCGCGCTTCGTGCCGGTGATCGAGGCGGCTCGCGAGGCGGGCGTGCCGGTGCGCGGCTACGTGTCTTGCGTGATGGGCTGCCCGTACCAGGGCGAGGTCGCGCCGGCGCAGGCGGCGGCGGTGGCGGGCGAGCTGTACCGGATGGGCTGTCACGAGATCAGCCTCGGCGACACGGTCGGGCGCGGCACGCCGCTCGCCACCCGGCGCCTGGTGGAGGCCTGCGCGCGCGAGGTGCCGCTCGCGGCGCTGGCCGGGCATTTCCACGATACCTGGGGGATGGCGGTGGCCAACGTCTGCGCGGCGCTGGCGGCCGGCATCGCCATCTTCGACGCCTCGGTGGCGGGGATCGGCGGCTGCCCGTTCTCGCCGGGCGCGACCGGCAATCTCGCCAGCGAGGACCTGGCCTATCTCTGCGAGGGGCTGGGGATCGAGACCGGCGTGGACCTGGCGCGGCTGGTCGAGGCCGGCGAATTCATCTCGCGCGCGCTGGGGCGGCCTGGTGCCTCGCGGGTGGGGCGGGCCTGGCGAGCGCGGCACGCGGCCGGTGCGGCGGCCTGCGCCTGAGTCAAGCCCAAGCCCAAGCCCAAGCCCAAGCCCAAGCCCAAGCCCAAGCCCAAGCCCAAGCCCAAGCCCAAGCCCAAGCCCAAGCCGCGCGCGCCTGACGCTCAAACCAGGCGCAGATCCTCCACCAGCGGATCGCAGACCAGCATGTAGCCCGGCGCGTGCGTGATGCAGATCGGCGGGCGCGCCTCGATCACGGCCGCCTGCGGAGTGACGCCGCAACCCCAGAACACCGGCTGCTCGCCGGCGCGGATCTCGGTGGGCTCGCCCTCGTCGGGGCGGTTCACGTCGGCGATGCCGATCGCGGCCGGATCGCCGACATGCAGCGGCGCACCGTGCGCGCCGGGCAGGCGCGCGCAGACCTCGAAGGCGATCGCGGTTTGCTCGGCCGTGTAGGGCCGCATCGAGACCACGGTGGGCCCGCGGAACGGCCCCACCGGCACGGTCGGGATCGCGCTGCGGTACATCGGCACCACCTTGCGCTCGTCGACGTGCCGCACGCGCAGCCCGGCCTGCTCCAGGGCATGTTCGAAGGACAGCGAGCAGCCGATCACGAAGCCGACGAAATCGTCCTGCCAGAGCGAGGCGATCTCGCGCGGTTCGTCGACCAGCACGCCGTCGCGCCAGACGCGGTAGCGCGGCAGGTCGCGGCGCAGGTCGAGATCCTCGCCGAGCGCGGGCAGCAGCGGGCTGCCCGGCTCGGTCACGCCGATCAGCGGGCAGGGCGTCGGATTGGCGCGGCAGTAGGCGGCGAAATCGTCGGCCCAGGCGGCCGGCAGGATCACCAGGTTGCCTTGCGCGTGGCCCGGCGCGGCGCCGCTGGTATTGCCGTCGTAGCCGGCGCGGAACGCCAGCCGCGCGGCGCGGGGCGTGTCGAGCGCGGGTGCATCGGGCGAGGCGCGCAGGGCGCCGGAGTCGATCGTGTTCATCCTGGAGCGATCCTCATTCGGTCGGTCGTCATTCGAGCGCGGCATCGGCCGTCTCGCGCATCCTCAGCAGGGCCAGGCCGCCGATCACGAGCGCGCCCACCATCAGGAAGGCCGGCGACATCAGGTTGCCGGTGCTGCCGATCAGCGCGGTGGCCAGGTAGGGCGTGACGCCGCCGCCGAGCATCGCGCCGAAGTTGAAGCTGAAGGCCATGCCGGTGTAGCGCACGCGGGTGGGGAACTGCTCGGCGTAGGTGGGGTAGCCGACCGACTGCACGGCCGGCATCGGCAGCGCCACCACGAACATCGCCAGCGCGGCCAGCGCGAAGCTCTGCTGGTTCATCAGCACCATCATCGGGAAGATCAGCGCGATATAGCCGGCGAAGCCGACCAGCAGCACGCGGCGCCGGCCGATGCGATCCGACAGCCCGCCCCACAAGGGCATCAGGGCCGCCATCGCGAGGCTGATCACGGCCATCAGGGTGAACACGCTGGCCTTGTCGTACTTCAGGTAGCTGGTCAGGTAGATGTTCATGAAGATGAAGCCGACCCAGTAACCGGCGTTCTGGCCCAGCGATATCAGGAACACCTTCAGCAGGGCCGCGCGGTGATGCGCGAACAGCTCGGAGAGCGGCGCCTTGACGGTCTCGTGGCGCGCGGCCGACTGGCGGAACGCCACCGATTCGTCCACGCGCTTGCGGATCAGCGCCGACAGCAGCACCAGCGGCAGCGCCGCCAGGAACGGGATGCGCCAGCCGCCGGCGTGCATCTGCTCGGCGCCGACCAGGGCCGTGGTCAGCCCGCAGACGGTGGCGGCCAGCGCCCCGCCGATCGCCACGCCCACCGGCGTGAAGGCGCCGTAGAAGCCGCGCCGGCCGCGCGGCGCCGATTCGGCGAGATAGGTGGCCGCGCCCGTCACCTCGGCGCCGGAGAAGAAGCCCTGCGCGAGGCGCGCCAGCAGCAGCGCCACCGGCGCGGCCAC
>NZ_VWWC01000261.1:0-6381 GCF_011753175.1 Burkholderia sp. Cy-637
ATCCCGCCTACCCGGCCGCCCGTATCGAGCACATGCTGCGCGACAGCGCACCCGTCGCCCTGCTCACCCAGGCCGCGCTCGCCGACAAGCTGCCCGCCCTCGACGCGCCCACCCTGTTGCTCGACGAACCCACCGCCAGCCTGTCGGCCGAGGAGGCCGTGCGCCTGTTCGCGGCGCTGGACCGGCTGCGCGAGCAGGGCGTGGCGATCCTGCTGGTCTCGCATCGTCCCGGCGACCTGCGCCGCATGGCCGATCGCGCCGTGGTGCTGCGCGATGGCCGCGTGGTGGCGCGCGTGGAGGCGCCGTTCGACTACGACGCGGCCACCGAGGCGATGATCGGCCGGCCCCTGCCGCGCCATCGGCCGCGCTCGACGGCGAGCGTCACCGGCTCGACCGAGGCCGCGGCGGCGCCGATGCCCGCGCTGCGGGAAGGGCTCTCGATCCGCGGCCTGAAGCTGTTCGCCGATGCGCCGCCGCTCGATCTCGATGCCGCGCGCGGCGAGATCGTTGCCTTGACGGGCCCCGTCGGCGGCGGCAAATCGCGCCTGGCGCGCACGCTGTACGGCGTCGAGCCGCCCGCCTCGGGCGCGATCTCGCTCGACGGCCGGCCCTGGCTCCCGCGCGGCCCGGCCGCGTCGATCGCCGCCGGCGTGTTCATGCTCGGCGAGGACCGCTGGACCAGCTCGCTGTTCCCCGATTCGGTGCCCTTTGCCTCGGTCGCCGGCACGATCGGCTTCCCGTTCCTGGCGCGCTGGTTCCGTCGCGGCCGCGTCGATCGCGGCCACGAACGGGCTCGCGCGACCGAACTGATCGCCGCCATGTCGATCCGCTGCCAGGGGCCGCACGATCGCGTGGCGCGCCTGTCGGGCGGCAACCAGCAGAAGGTGGCGTTGGCGCGCGGCTTCGTCGAGCCGGCGCGGCTGCTGTTGCTCGACGAGCCGTTCCAGGGTGTCGACGTCGGCGCGCGCGCCGAGATCGTCGAGATCCTGCGGCGCGGCGCGAGCGGGCACGCCACCCTGGTATTCGTCAGCGATCCCGAGGAGGCCTTCGAGGTCGCCGACCGGGTGTTGGAATTCGACCGGCTGCGGATCGGCCGCAGCCACGATGTCTTGAGGGAGACTGTCTTGAGGGAGAGCGCAGCATGAAGAGCATGGCCGAGCCGGGCGCCGCCAAGCTCGCCGCCGCCGGCGGCACGCCGCCTCGCGCGCGGCGCGCCGCCGAGTGGCTCGAACGCGGCGGGCTGGTCGCGCTCCTTCTGGCGCTGGTGGCCGGCTTCGCCTGGCGCGAACCGGCCTTCATCGGCGTGGACAACCTGTTCAGCATCCTGCAGGCCGCCTCGATCGTCGCGCTGCTGGCGATCGGCGTGACCATCACGCTGGCGGTGGGCGGCTTCGACCTGTCGGTGGGCAGCACCGCCGCCACCGCGCAGATGGCGGCCAGCTACGTGCTGGTGGTCTGGCACGGCGGCGCCTGGGCCGCGCTGGGCGCCTGCCTGCTGCTCGGCATCGCCACCGGCCTGCTCAACGGCCTGCTGATCACGCGGCTCAAGGTGCCCGACCAGCTCGCCACGCTCGGCACCTTGTTCCTGCTGGCCGGGCTGCAACTGATCCCGACCGGCGGCCGGTCGCTGGCCACCGGCACCATCCTGCCCGACGGCAGCGAGGCCAGCGGCGAATTCCCGGCCGCCTTCCTGGCGCTGGGGCGGCTGCGCTGGCTCGATATCGTGCCGCTGCCGGTGCTGATCCTGCTGGCGGTGACGATCCTGGCCGTGCTGCTGACCGAGTTCAGCCGCTGGGGACGCGTGCTCTATGCCACCGGCGGCAACGAGACGGCCGCGCGGCTGGCCGGCGCGCCCACCGCGCGCTACCGCGTGGCGGCCTATGTCGCCTCGGCCTGCATCGCCTCGCTCGGCGGCGCGCTGATCGCCGCGCGAGTGGGGCGCGGCGACGTCGGCGCCGGCCATTCGCTGCTGCTCGACGCGGTGGCCGCCGCGCTGATCGGCTACGCGGTGTGGGGCCTCAAGCGGCCCAACGTGATCGGCGCGGTGACCGGCGCGATCTTCGTCGACGTGCTGCTCAACGGCCTGACCATGCTCAATGCGCCGTATTACATGCAGGACTTCATCAAGGGCGCGCTGCTGGTCGGCGCGCTGGCCTTCACCTTCGGGATCGGCGCCCGGCGCACGCGCTAGGCACGCGCCGGCGGCTGTCCTTCCTCAACCCTCTTTCCGATATCCCGCCCATGATCGACCAGCTCGTCCGCAAGCTCCGGCTCGCGCCGCGGTGCGCCGCCTTCGCCTTCGCGCTCGCCTGCAGCGCGCCGGTTTTCGCCGAACCGGGCCTGGCCGGCGCGCCGGCGCCGTTCAACCAGGCCGGCGTGCGCATCGCGCTCGTCAACTACCTGTCCGCCGGGGATTTCTTCCAGGCCTACGAGGCCGGCGCGCAGAAGCAGGCCAAGGCGCTCGGCGTCGACCTGCGCATCTACGCGGGCCGCCAGGACGCGGCCCAGCAGCGCGACCAGATCCAGCAGGCGATCGACCTGGGCGTGGCCGCCATCATCGTCAATCACGGGCTGCCCGAATCGCTGAAGGACATCGTGCAGCGCGCGCTCGACAAGGGCATCAAGGTGGTGGCCTTCGACGTCGACCTGGCCAATCCCAAGGTGCCCCAGATCGAGCAGAGCGACCACGATCTCGCCACGCTGCTGCTGGACCAGGCGGTGAAGGACAATGGCCGGAGCTTCGATGCGGCCTATGTCTACGTGGCCGGCTTCGCGCCGCTCGATCGCCGCGACGCGGTCTGGCAGGCCTTCAAGGCGGCGAACCCCGGCGTGAAGGAGGTGGCGCGCTTCGGCAGCGTCGACAACCCGATCGCGCAATCGGTGGCCAACCAGGCGGCCGCCGCGTTCCGCGCCCATCCGGGCGTGCGCGTGGTGTTCGCGCCGTACGACGAATTCGCGCGCGGCGCCAAGCTGGCCGCCGAGGAAAACGGCATCGCGTCGAAGCTGCGCATCTACAGCGCCGATATCTCGACCGCCGACATCCAGGCGATCCGCGCGCCCGACAGCCCCTGGGTGGCCACGGCGGCCACCAACCCGGCAGTGGTGGGCGCCGTCTCGGTGCGTGCCGCGGCCTTGCTGGTGGCCGGGCAGGACCCGGGGCACCGGATCGGCATCAAGCCGACCCTGATCACGCGCGACGACCTGCGCAAGTTCGATATCCACAACATCGCCGAACTGAGCGCGAAATTCCCGGCCTTCCGCCGCGCCGACGTGGCGCGCGCCGCCTGGATCCCGGACGCGGGCGAGTAAGGGCAAGCCAGGCGCTGCCTGGCCGCGGCGGCGCCGGGCAGGTCAGTGGCCTGCCGGAGCAAGCCGCCCTCTTGCCCGATCCCGTCAGAACTTCACGCGCACGCCGCCGAAGGCCGCCACCTGGCGGTTGTTCGAGGAAGCCGTGCCCGCGTCGGCGATCGCCGCGATCGAGCGGTAGCCGCCCGCGGTGGCGCTGCTCGCATCGCCGGCCGCGAGCTGGTAGACCCCCGACAGATACAGCTCGGTGCGCTTGGACAACGCATAGTCGATGCCGAGCGTGAACTGGTGCCAGCGCGGCTTGAGCGTGCCGCCGCCGGCGCCGGGCAGGCTGCTGGCGCGGCCGTCGGTGAAGGCATAGACGCCGATCAGGGTGGTGGTGGGCGTGATCAGGTAGCGCGCGTTCAGGTCGTAGTTGTTGAGCTTGCGCGAGGAGCCGTCCAGGTAGTCGAGCTGCGTGTGGCTCCAGGCGAAACCGAGGATCGCCCGGCCGAAGCTGTAGTTCGCGCCGGCCACCGCGATCTGCTGCTTGAGCACGCCGCCGTTCAGGCCGTAGAAGAAGGCGCCGCTGTAGTCGTCGCCGGCGCTGGTGCCGGCGCCGCCGATCGCGCCGCCGGTATTGCTGCCCGCGTTGGGGTGGTTCAGCACCAGGTAGCCGCCGCCCAGCGAAAGCGGGCCGTTCGCGTAGTTCGCCGCGATCCCCCAGGCCCGATTATTGCCGAAGCCGGTGCCGGCGCCGCCATTGGCCTGGTTGCTGAAGGCATAGAGTCCGTCCACCGTGAAGCCGGCGATGCTGTCGCTGCGGAACTTCACGGCGTTGTTGATGCGGAAGGTCTGGTTCAGGTTGTCGTTGTCGCCCACGTGGGTGGCCGGCGACCAGAAGCCGGGCCCAGCGTACTGCGCCACCAGGTCCGACAACGGCTCGTACTGCCGGCCGAAGCTGAGGGTGCCCACGCCTTTCTTGCCCAGGCCGACGAAGGCCTGGCGCCCGAAGATCCGGCCGCCCTGGCCGAGCGTGCCGTCGTTGGTGCGAAAGCCGCTCTCCACGGTAAACACCGCCGACAGCCCGCCGCCCAGGTCCTCCGCGCCCTTCAGGCCCCAGCGGCTGCCCGAGAGCTTGCCGCTGGTCTGCTGGACGTTCGAGGCGCCTTTCTGGTTGTTGGTATAGGCCAGGCCGGCATCCACCAGGCCATAGAGCGTGACCGAGCTTTGCGCGTGGGCGGTGAGCGAGCCGGCCGAGACGAGGCCGAGCGCAAGGGATTTCTTCAGCATACGATTCCTTTTTTGTCGTGATCGCGAGTGGAAAGCGAATCGATGCTAGGGAAGGCGGGCGGCCCCGCGAAACGAGCATGCGAGGAATCGAAAGCACGATTGGATGGTTTCGCTCAGGTGGGCTCCCGCGCGGATGCGGGGCCGCCGATTCTGTCGGAATGCTGACGAAAGCGGGTGCGCGTGCAACTTTTGTGACAGCGCGGCGCGTCCTTGCGCATCGCCGTGGAAATCCTTAGGAAAACTCGATGGATCGCGCTGTCGTATGCTGACGTTTTTGTGCGACAGTCGAAGCCGCGGCCACGGCGACGGATTCCTGCCGCCCGCTACGTGTAAACAACCATGATCCCGGCGCTGCCCGCCGGGGCGCACCCATGCTTGCCGAGGAGACCGACGTGAAGATCAGCCGAAGGCAGTTCCTGGCCCTGACGGCCGCCGGGCTGGCCGGCGCGCCGCCGCTGGCGCTGGCCGCGGCACCCGTCGCCGGCGATGCCGCGGAGGCTTCCGCCGCTTCGCCGCCAGCCGCGCCTGCCGCTTCAGCGGCCGCGCCGGCGAGCCAGGCCAGCGCGCCGAGCCTGGCCGACCTGGCCGATCCGCCCGTCTGGCCCGGCGCCGAATGGGAGCGCATCGATCCCGACAAGCTGGGCTGGTCGCCCGACGATCTCGACGACGTCCATGCCTACGCGGCCTCGATCGGCACCGCCTCGCTGCTGATCGTCCAGCACGGCCGCGTGGTCGACAGCTTCGGCGAGATCGCGGCGCGCCGCGAGATCAACTCGGTGCGCAAGAGCCTGCTCAGCGCGCTGATCGGGATCGCCGTGGCCGAGGGCAAGATCGACCTGGACGCCACCCTGGGCAGCCTCGGCATCGACGACCGCCCGCCGGCCCTGAGCCAGGCCGAGAAGCAGGCCACCGTGCGCGAGCTGCTGCAGGCGCGCTCGGGCGTCTACCACCCGGCGCTCTACGAGACGGCGGGCGAGAAGCGCCTGCGGCCGGCGCGCGGCAGCCATGCGCCGGGCAGCTTCTGGTACTACAACAACTGGGATTTCAACGTGCTCGGCACGATCTACGAGCACGCGGTGGGCGCCTCGATCTTCGACAGCTTCGCGCAGCGCATCGCCGCGCCGATCGGCATGCAGGACTACCGGGCGCGCGACGGCCGCTACGTGCGCGGCGCCGATTCGATCCACCCGGCCTATCCGCTGCACATGAGCGCGCGCGACCTGGCGCGCTTCGGCCTGCTCTACCTGCGCCGCGGCCAGTGGCGGCAGCGCGCGATCGTGCCAGCGGCCTGGGTGGCCGAGAGCACCACCGGCGTCTCGCCCACGCGCGGCGGCGATGCCGAATATGCCTGGTTGTGGTGGGCCGGCCTGCCCGACAGCGGCGCGGCCGGGCTGAAGCTGCCGCCCGGCGCGTTCTGGGCCGAGGGGCATGGCGGGCAATACCTGATCGTCGATCCGCTCAACGACATGGTGGTGGTGCACCAGACCGTGGCGGGCCGCAGCCGCGTGAGCGCGCCGGCGATGGGCCGGCTGATGGGGCTGATCCACGATGCCGCCGGGATCGGCGCGCCGATGGTGTAGCGGTGGCCCGGGCACGGCGGCGGCGGGTTCAGGCCGTCGCGGCCTCGGCGGCCAGCGCCGCCAGGTAGGGCCAGGGGAAGATGCCGCGATCGTGGCCGTCGTCGAACACCAGTTGCACGCCGTAGCCGATCGGCTCGATGGCTGTCAGCCTGAGCGCCGGCGCCGCCTTCGGCGGCGTGCCGGCCAGCCGGGCGGCGCGGCAGCCGGCGCACGGGCAGGCCTC
>NZ_VWWC01000025.1:0-62509 GCF_011753175.1 Burkholderia sp. Cy-637
CGGCACCGAGCGCGGCCGCGCCGCCGGCGCCGCCCGCCAGCGCGGCCGAGCCGCCCGCGTAGGCGGCATAGCCGATGTCGGCACCCGCCATCCCGTAGTTGGCGCCGTCCACCCAGCCCATCTGCTGCTGCTTGGTCTTGTCGCCATCCTCAAGCGTCTGCAGCTTGGCGACGCGCTGCTCGGCGCTGCCGCTCGGCTCCTGGTAGGTGGGCGTGGTGGAATCGGACATGGCCGCTGCCCCGCTCAGGCCGGCTCGCGCAACTGCAGGCTGGCGATCAGCGCCTGCAGTTGCTCGCGCTGCGTGTCGCTGATCGCGCCCGGCGCCGTGAAGGTCAGCATCAGCACCACGCGGCCGTATTCGACCATCGTCAGGCGCTGCTGGATCGGCGCGCGGTTGTTGGTCCAGGTGTATTCGTGCGCGAAGGCCTCGCGACCCGACACGCTGGTTTCCTCGCTGGAGACCGCCGCGTAGTCGCTGACCTGCCGCGCCAGCTTGCGGATCTCGCCCGCGGTGTATTCGGCGAACTTCATGCCCCACGGCAGGGGCTCGCGAGTGATCACAAAACTCACGCCCTCGGTGCCGGTGGCGGCCGACACGAATACGTTCATGGTCTTGTCCTGCCACGCCTCGGGCATCGCGAAGCTGCCCTCGTGCATCTGGTACATGCTCGGCTTCCTGGTGGGTGAGCGATGCGCGCCGGCTCGCTCAGCTGTTGTCGGGATTGATGTCGGTGCGCGCGGCCTGCACCTTGATGTTGTCGGCGTCGATGTGGATCACCGACCGGCCCTTGTAGATCTCGATCACGTCGCCGGTCATGTGGATCTTCGTGCCGGCATCGCCGCCGATCTTGATCCACAGTTCCTTGGCCTCGATGGTGTGCGTGCCGTTGGGCGCCTGGTAATCGGTCTTGCCCTGCGCCACCACGGTCTTCTGGTCGCCGACATGGACGGTGGTCGCGTCGTTGCCCTTGGCGACGTGGATGGTGCGATCGCCCTTGAGCACCGAGGTGGTCTGCGCGTCCTCCACCACCGTGTTCATGTCCTTCTGCGCGTGCAGGTAGAGCATCTGCGCGCCGGCCACGTCGCTCATCAGCAGTTCGTTGGAGCCGGCGCCCTTGTGCGTCTGGCTCTTGATGCCCATGGTCTGGCCGGCCGCGCCGTGGTACGGGTTGCCCTGCTCGCCGTTGAACATGCGCCCGACGATCACCGGGTTGTCGGGGTCGCCCTGGTTGAAGGCGACGATCACCTCCTGGCCGATCCGCGGGATCGCGGCAGCGCCCCAGCCGGCGCCGGCCCAGGGCTGCGAGACGCGGATCCACATCGAGTCGGAGCCGTCGCACTTGCCGCGCCGGTCCCACAGGAAATGCAGCTTCACGCAACTGCCGTTGGTGTGGATCTCCTCGCCCTTGGGGCCCACCACGATGGCCGACTGGGTGCCCTGGATCAGCGGCTTGGTGGTCATCCGCTGCGCGCGATAGGCGACCTTCTGCGGCAGCAGCGCGAAGCTGTTGCGATAGGGCAGCTTGGCCGCGTGCTGGGTGTAGTCGTTGACCGCCTCGTGGCGCACCTGCAGCACCACGTACTCCTGGTTGTCGGCCGCAACAGGATGCCCGGTCACGCTCACGCTGCCGGCCGCCGTCATGCGCCAGGCGTAACCCTGCCCTGTGTAGCGATGCGCCTGCGCCTCCTCGGCCTCGATCGCGTAGCGCGCATAGCGGTTGCCGTCGTCGCTGTGGTCGTAGAGCGACTGGTGCTCGAAACGCTCGGTGGTATCGAGCCGCGCATGCGTGAGCGTCAGCGATTCGGCCTGAACCATCATCAGCGGCGAGGACGGCGTCTGGTGGTTGAAGTCGCGGTAGGTCACCTTGCCCACCCCGAAGCGCCCGCCCTCGTGCAGCTGGTCGATGCCGTTGTATTCGCTGGAGGCGCTGTCCGCGTAGGGCACGCTCGCCAGCCCGTCGATCGGGCGGAACACGCCGTTGGTGTCGCCGATCGCGAGGATGTGCTTGTCCTTCTGGTAGCGATGCGTCCAGATCAGCCCCTCCTGCTCCATCAGCCGCGCGCAGAAGTTGAAATAGGACTCCTGGTACATCACCACGTAGTCGAGCGGCTTCTGCGCATTGCGGATGTCGAAGGCGAAATCGGAGAAGCCGTGCTCGCCGAAGATGGTCGAGAGGATGTCGCGCGCGCTCTGGTTCTGGAAGATCCGGCAATCGGTCGAGCGCGTCAGGAACCAGAACCACGGCACCACCGACATCTGGTATTGCGTGACGCTGCCCGGGTTGCCGACGCGGTCGAACGAGGACACGTAGCCGTCGAAGTAGCGATAGTTATCGCCGCTGGAGGCCGTCACGCGCTCGAGCGATACCTGGGTGGGCTGCTGGTCGAGGCGCAGCTTGACCTGCTGGCCGATCAGGTCGGCCGGCTTGAGGTCGTTGCGATGCGAGAGCAGGTCGAGATGGATCTCCGGCAGCCGGTTCACCTGCTCGTCGACGATCGCCACGCTCACCAGCAGCACGTCCTGGCCCAGCGGCGTGTCGAGCGTGACGTAGCGGTTGGCCTGGGTCAGCGTGGCGCTGCTGCCTGCCACCTGGCCGTTGATCGACTCGGCGATCGCCGAGGGCGGCCGGTTCAGCAGCGAGAAGCCGGTCTGCGCGAGCTGCATGGCGCGCTGCACGGTGTCGAGATGGCTGGCCACCCCGGCCAGCGGGCCGAGCTGGCCGGCAACGCCGGAGGCCAGCGAACCGGCGAGTCCGCCGAGCGGACTGGGTAAGGGGCTGCCGCCGATCGCACTGAGCAGGCCGCCGCCGTTCGGAGCAAAACTCATCGTGGTTCCTTTCCGTCTCGGGTTCCGCCAAGGCAGCCGGGGCCGCGCCGAGGCGTCGATACTTTAGGGGAAATTCCGCCGACAAGAAAGCTCAGGAGCACTATTGAAGCGCATCAAAATAGCCTTGTTTTCAGGGTTCGAACGTATCGCGCCGGGCAACGGAAATCCCTACCTGGAAGCCGCGTCGCGCACTGGAAAGACTTGCCGAATTCCGGCTCGCACATCGTCGAGATGTCGTCGACATGTCGTCGGCATGTCCACTGCGTGACACCTCGATGACGCGTTGCGCAAGGCTGCCCGCGGCGCGCTTCCACCGCTTCTCGCGGCTATTCATCCGACGATTCCGCACCCTCGGCATTGCGCGCCACTGTTCGCGTTTCGAGAAGAATCCATTCGCGCCGCGGCCGATTCCCCGCCCGGCGCCGCGTCCCTAGACTGGCTTCATGCGATCGGATGGTCCGGTCGCCCAGACCCAGAGGATTCCAGCATGAAGCTCTATCACCACCCGCTGTCCGGCCATTCGCACCGCGTGCGCCTGCTGCTGTCGCTGCTCGGCATCGAGTACGACGCGATCGAGGTCGACCTGGCCGCCGCCGCCCACAAGTCGCCCGAGTTCCTGAAGCTGAACCGCTTCGGCCAGGTGCCGGTGCTGGTCGACGGCGAGACGGTGATCGCCGATTCGAACGCGATCCTGGTCTATCTCGCGCGCCGCGCCGGCAAGCCGGGCTGGCTGCCCGAGGCGCCGGTCGAGGAAGCGGCGGTGCAGCGCTGGTTGTCGGTGGCCGCCGGCGAAATCGCCTACGGCCCGGCCGCGGCGCGCCTGATCACGGTGTTCGGCGCGAGCTACCATGCCGACGAGGTGATCGCGCGCGCCCACCGGATCCTCAAGCTGATCGACGAGGAACTGGCCGGCCATGCCTTCATCGTCGGCGAGACCGCGACGATCGCCGATGTCGCGCTGTACGGCTACATCTCGCGGGCCCCCGAGGGCAACGTCGACCTGTCGTTCTACCCGCACATCAATGCCTGGCTGAGCCGCATCGAGGCGCTGCCCGGCTTCGTCGAGTTCCGCAAGACGCCGGTCGGCCTCGCCGCCTGAACCACGCGCCACCCCGGGGAGTCCTGGCATGAAGCTCACGCACACCGAAACCGCATCGCCCTGGCACGAGGGCGAGCTGGCAATCCAGCGCAAGACCGGCGTGGCCGGGAAGATGCACGAGGTGGGCCAGCGCGTGGTGCGCGACTACATGCCGGACCAGCATCGCGAGTTCTACGCGCAGTTGCCCTTCATCGCGTTCGGTGCCGTCGATGAACGCGGCGATGCCTGGGCGAGCTTCCTGAGCGGCCATCCCGGCTTCATGCAGTCGCCCGAGCCGGGGCGGCTGCATGTCGAGGCCGGCGTCGATCCCGCCGATCCGGCAGCGCCGGGCCTGTACGAAGGCGCGGGGATCGGCCTGCTCGGCATCGAACTGCATACGCGCCGCCGCAACCGCATGAACGGCACGCTGCGCGCGCACACGGCCGGCGGCTTCGACGTGCAGGTGCGGCAGAGCTTCGGCAACTGCCCGCAGTACATCCAGTTGCGCGATTTCGGTTTCGTGCGCGAGCCCTCGCAATACACCGACATCGCCCCGCTCGAGTTCGACCATCTCGACGCGCGTGCCCGCGCCATCATCGCGGCGGCCGATACCTTCTTCGTCGCCTCCTATGTCGGCGAGGGCGAGGCGCGCCAGGTCGACGTCTCGCATCGCGGCGGCAATGCCGGCTTCGTCAGGATCGACGAGGACGGCCGGCTGACCGTGCCCGACTTCGCCGGCAACCTGTTCTTCGCCACGCTCGGCAACTTCCTCGTCAATCCGCGCGCCGGCCTGGTATTCGTCGATTTCGAAACGGGCGACATGCTGCAGATGACGGGCGAGGCCAGCGTCGAGCTGGAATCGGAGGAGATCGCCGCCTTCCAGGGCGCCGAGCGGCTGTGGCATTTCAAGCCGCGCCGCGTGATCCATCGCCGGCAGGCGATGCCGCTGCGCTGGCGCTTTCGCGCCGACGGCTGGTCGCCGAACTCGCTGATGACGGGTAGCTGGGACGAGGCCGCCAGCCGCCTGAAGGCCGCCGCGCTGGCCAATGCCTGGCGGCCCTTCGAGGTCACGCGCATCGTCGACGAGACGCCGGCGATCCGCTCCTTCCACCTGCAGCCGGCCGACGGCGCCGGCCTGCTGCCGCACGCGGCCGGCCAGCACCTGCCGATCCGCGTCACGCCGCCGGGCCAGGAGCGTGCGCTGATTCGCACCTACACGCTGTCCACCGCGCCTTCCGACGGCGTCTACCGGATCAGCGTCAAGCGCGACGGGCTGGTGTCCGCCTACCTGCACGACACGCTGCGCCCGGGCAGCACGCTCGAGACGCGCGCGCCGGCCGGCGCCTTCACGATCGACGCGGCGCAGACGCGGCCGGCCGTGCTGCTGGCAGCGGGCGTGGGCGTCACGCCGATGCTGGCGATGCTGCGGCACATCGTGTACGAGGGGCTGCGCAAGCGCCGCGTGCGGCCGACCTGGTTCTTCCATTCGGCGCGCTCGCTCGGCGAGCGGGCCTTCTCCGCGGAGATCGCGCAACTGGCCGCCGCCTCGAAAGGCGCGGTGACGGTGGTGCGCGCGCTCAGCGATACGGTAGGCGCGCAAGCGCGCGAGGACTACGACTTCGGCGGCCGCCTCGATATCGCGTTGCTGCGGCGCACCCTGCCCTTCGACGACTACGACTTCTATCTGTGCGGCCCCGGCGGCTTCATGCAGTCGATGTACGACGCGCTGCGCGACCTCAACGTGGCCGACGCGCGGATCCATGCCGAGGCCTTCGGCCCCTCGGGGCTGCAGCGACGACGCGATGCCGCCGCGGCCGCCCCGGCGCGCGAGCCCGCCACCGAGCCGACGCCCGTGGCCTTCGTGAAGTCGGGCAAGGAAGCGCGCTGGCAGCCGGACGGCGGCTCGCTGCTGGAGCTGGCCGAGGCGCGCGGGCTCTCGCCCGAATACGGCTGTCGCAGCGGCAGTTGCGGGTCCTGCCGCGCACGTGTGGTCGAGGGCGCGGTGGCCTATCCGAACACGCCGGAGTTCGAGGTGGCCGAGGGCGAGGCGCTGATCTGCTGCGCGGTGCCGGCCAGCCCGGCATCGGGCGGCGGCTCGCGTCTGCTGCTCGATCTTTGAGCCGAGCGCCGCCGGTTCGGATCGTCCCGGCGACGGCGCCCGATGCTGCTATCTTTACGGCCATCGCGCCCGCTCACCCGCCCTACATCTTCACGCCCGCCCATGGACAAGCATCAGGCAATGACCGTCTTCGTCACCGTCGTCGAGACCGAGGGTTTCGCCTCGGCCGCGCGCAAGCTGCGCGTCTCGCCCTCGGTGATCAGCCGCGTGGTGACCGAACTCGAGGAGCATCTCGGCGTGCGGCTGCTCACGCGCACCACGCGCGTGGTGCGCGTGACCGACGCCGGCGCGCGCTTCTTCGAGGACAGCCGGCGCATCCTCGCCGACATCGCCGCGGCCGAGCTGGGCGCCGCCAGCGAGAACACCACGCCGCGCGGCCAGTTGACCGTCACCGCGCCGGTGATGTTCGGCAAGATCCATCTGCTGCCGATCACGCACGAGTACCTGCGGCGTTATCCGGCCGTCAACGTGCAATGCTGGTTTCTCGACCGCATCGTCAACCTGGTCGACGAGGGTGTGGACGTGGGGATCCGCATCGGCGAGCTGCCCGATTCCTCGCTGCAGGCGATCCCGGTCGGCAAGGTGCGGCGCGTGTTGTGCGCCTCGCCCGCCTATCTGAAGGCGCATGGCACGCCCCGGCATCCCGACGAGCTGGCCTCGCACGTCACGATCCAGAGCGTGAGCGCGGCGCCCACGGCCGAGTGGCGCTTTCGCGAGGGCGAGCGCCAGACCCTGGTGTCGATCCAGCCGCGCCTGTCCACCACCACCAACGACTCGGCGATCGACGCGGCGGTGGCGGGCCTGGGCATCATGCGCGGCATCTCCTACCAGATCACCGAGGAAGTCGCGGCGGGCCGCCTGCGGATCGTGCTGGCCGATTACGAGATCGAGCCGCTGCCGGTGCACGTGATCCATCGCGAAGGCCGGCATGTGAACCAGAAGGTGCGCGCCTTCGTGGATCTCGCGGTGGAGACGTTGCGGGCCAAGTCGGGCAGGTGGGGCGTGGGCTGAGGTAGGCGCATGCCCCACCGCGTTGCGCCGTGTCAGGCATGCGCATGCGGGATTCGCGCCAGGCATGGCCCGAGCCGATCAGCTCGAAGGCTGTCTCGAAGCCCACTCCCCTAGCGCCTGTCTCACGCGCTCCACCACCCGCTCCCATCCCTCCCCATCCCCTTGCCGGAACAGGCGCAGGCGCGCCGGATACCAGGGCGAGTCCTCGCGCCCGTGCATCCAGCGCCAATCGACGTCGCGCCCCGGCAGCAAGACCCAGCAGGGCACGCCCAGCGTCGCGGCGAGATGGGCGACCGAGGTATCCACGCAGATCAGCAGGTCGAGCTGGGCGAGGATGGCCGCGCTGTCGGCCAGGTCCTCCGCCTCGGCGCCGAGCGCCAGCAGCGGCTGGCTGGCCGCCGCGGGCGCGATCTCGTCCTCGCCTGCGCCCTTCTGCAGGCTGACGAAGCCGATCCCGGGCACCGACCAGAGCGGCGCCAGCGCGGCCAGCGACGGCAGCGAGCGATGCGCGTCGTTGTGATGTTGCGGATTGCCCTTCCATGCCAGCCCGACCTTGCGCCCGGCTCCGGGCGCCAAGGTATCGAGCGCATCGAGGCGGGCGCGCCAGCGTGCCAGCCCGGCCGGCTCGATCGGCAAGGCGACCGGCGCGGGGATCGTGATGGCCGAGGTGCCGAAATGCGCGGGCGCGCTGAGCAGGCTGGTCCAGCAATCGAAGCTCGCCGCGCGCGCCTGGGCGCTGTCGTGATCGAGCACCGCGTCGACCCCGGCCACGCCCGCCAGCAGGCGATGCAGGGCCCTCATGCAGGCGACGCTCACGCGGCTCGCGCCGGCGGCCTCGAGCATCGGCAGGTAGCGCGCGAACTGGATCATGTCGCCCAGGCCATCCTCCTGCCACACCAGCAGCGAGCGCCCGGCCAGCGGCTCGCCCTGCCATTGCGGGCAAGGCAGCATGACGCGGGTGCGTTGGTGCACGAAGCGCGGGTGCGCGTAGCGCGATTCATAGAGCGGCCAGCCCTCCTCGAAGCGCCCGAGACTCAGCAGCAGCGTGGCCAGGCCGAACAGCGCATCGGGATAGTCGGGGCGCAGCGCCAGCGCGCGGCGATAGGCGAGCTCGGCCTCCTCGAGGCGCCCCGCGTGGCGCGTCAGGCTGGCGAGGTTGCAATGGGCTTCGGGCAGGTTCGGGTCGAGCACCGAGGCGAGACGCACGTGCGCCTCGGCCTCGGCGAAACGCTCCAGCACCTCGAGCACGTTGCCGAGATTGCTGTGCGCCACCGCGGCGCCGGGCAGGATCGCCAGCACCTGGCGATAGGCATGCTCGGCCTCGGCATGGCGGCCTTGCGCGACCAGCGAGAGGGCGAGATCGAAATGCGCTTGGGCCGGATGCGGATCGGGCGGCGTGGCGGTCATGGCGAGGTGGCGACAGTCTCGTGGGACGAAGACGCTACGCTAGCGCAAGCCCGCCCCGCCCGATCGCGCGAGTTGCGCGCCTGCCGGGCCGCAATTCGGGCAATCGCGGCCGCGCGCGGCGATCTGGAGGGAAGGAGCGAGGATCAGCCCGGCTGGCCGGCGCGCGCCTCGCGCGAGGCGAAATGCGCGCGCACGCGCTGGCGCGCCGCTTCCCACAGCACGGGCGAGCCGCGCTCGATCACCGGGCCGTAGCGCTCCAGCACCTGCTGCTCGCTCACGCCGTTCTCGGTCCAGGTGCCGCCGTCGGTCAGGGTATTGAGCAGCAGCGGCTGCAGCCGGTCGAGCGACTTGGCGAACACCGCCTCGGGCGTTTGCGCCGCCTCGAACTCCTCCCACAGGCCCAGCATCGCCTCGGCCTGCGGGCTGGGCAACAGGCCGAAGATGCGCCGGGCAGCGCGGCGCTCGGCTTCCTCGATCTGCGCGGCCTCGGCGCTGGAGGCGTGGATCGGATGATCGCCGGCGTCGATCTCGACGATGTCGTGCACCAGCAGCAGCCGGACCACGTGCAGGACATCGACCTCGCCGGCATGCTCGGCCAGCGTCAGCGCGAACATCGACAGGTGCCAGCCATGCTCGGCGGAGTTTTCCTTGCGGCTGCGATCGATCAGCGGCGACTGGCGCATCACGGACTTGAGCTTGTCCAGCTCGGCGAGAAACTCGAATTGCCGCGCGAGCGCGTCGGTGGCGTGGGCGGGGGTGTTCGGGGTCAAATGCATCCTCCTGACGATTCCTGATGGGATGGATGCCGCAGTTTGGCACGACTGGCCGCCGGCGATCGCCTCGATATCACGATCCAGGCAATTTATCCCTAAAAACGGTCAGGCTTCGCGCCGGCCGGGCACACGCATGGGATACTGAAATTCGATGAATTCGCCGTGGGCAAGGGATGAACACGACTCAAAACATGAGCGTCTTTGTGCGAGTCGCCGAATCGGGCAGTTTCTCCGGCGCCGCTGCTGCGTTGCAGCGTTCGACGGCCCAGGTCTCGCGCGCCGTGTCGGACCTGGAGGCGCACCTGAGCACCCGGCTGCTGAACCGGAACACCCGCCGCGTCGCGCTGACCGAGGCGGGCGAACGCTATCTGCGGCACTGCCGCAAGATTCTCGCCGACCTCGAATTCGCCGAGGCGGAACTGCTCACCGACCAGCCGCCCCAGGTGCCGCGCGGCCAGTTGCGCATCCATTCGATGACCAGCTTCGGCACGCACTACGTGATGCCGCTGGTCGCCGAATTCATGCGCGCCTATCCGCAGATCAGCATCGACCTCACGCTCTCCCAGCGCTCGGTCGACATCCTCAACGAGATGTACGACGGCACCCTCACCATCTCCGACATGCCGGCCGGCGACGGCATCGTCTCGCGGCGGCTCGGCGAGATCTCCTGCATCGTCTGCGCCTCGCCGGACTACCTGGCCGCCCACGGCGTGCCGCGAACGCCCGCCGATCTGCAGGCGCATACCTGCCTGCACCTGCGCTCGCCCGGCATGCCCTTCAGCGACTGGCAATTCAGCGGACCTGCCGGCATCGAGCAGGTGCGCTTCGAACAGCATCCCTTCGTGGTCAACGTGGCCGCCTCGATGGCGGTGGCCGTCGAGCAAGGCATGGGCGTCGGCATCCTGCCCGCGCCGATCGCCCTGGGCGGCCTGCGCAAGGGCACGCTGCGGCGCCTGCTTCCCGCCTACACGATGCCGTCGATGCTCGTCGAGCTGGCCCACCCGGCGCGCGCCCAGCTCAGCCCGCAGCTCGGCGCCTGGATCGCGTTCCTGGCCGATCGCCTGCCGGCGATGCTGGCGCGCGATGCCCAGGCGCTGGCCGAGGGCACCGGCAATGCGGATGCGCCGGCGCAAGGGTGAGCCTTGCGCGACCCGAACCCCGCCCACGCCCCGGCCGCCTTCGACCCGGATCACCATTCGGCCCGCGCCGTGGCCCTGCACCTGGATGCGCGCGACAACGCGGTCGAGTTGCCGGTTCACCGGCACCGGCGAGGCCAGCTGGTGATCGCGCGGCGCGGCTTCGTCACCTGCCTGGTCGAAAGCGGCGTGTGGGTGGTGCCGCATCATTGCGGCGTCTGGATTCCCGGCGGCGTCGCGCACAGCAACCGGGTGGCGGCCAATGGCGAAATCACCGTGCTGTTCGTCGAGCCGGGCGCGGCGCGCATGCCGCAACACTGCTGCACCTTCGCGATCCCGCCGCTGATCCGCGAACTGATCGCCCATCTCGCCGAGCGCCCCCACGACTACGAGGAAGACAGCGCGACCGGCCGCCTGGCCGCCGTCCTGCTCGAACAACTGGGCGGCATGCCGCTGGAGCAGCTGCACCTGCCGATGTCGCCGAAACGGCAACTGCGCCGGATCGCGGCCGCCTTGCTCAAGGACCCGTCGAATCGCGCCACGGTCGCGCAATGGGCGGCGCAAGTGGCGCTCAGCGAGCGCAGCCTGGCGCGGCTCGTGATGGCCGAGACCGGCTTGAGCTTCGGCCGCTGGCGGCGCCAGCTGCACATCGTGGTGGCGATCCAGAGGCTTTCGACGGGGCTGTCGGTGCAGCGCGTGGCGGCGGAGCTCGGCTACGAATCGGTGAACGCCTTCATCACCATGTTCAAGAAGGTGCTGGGGAAAACGCCGGGGCATTACCTGCCGCGCGCGGCGCAGGTCCGCGACGACACGCATCGATCGTGAACAATCGCGCCAATCGCATCGCACTTGCGCAATTGACAAAATCCTTTCATCCCTCGTAAAACAAAACCGGATTTCGCCAGCCATTTTCACCACGAACAAATAATCAAAATCGACCATCAACGGCCGATCATCAAACGAAATACATTTCTTTTCCGGAATCGGAATTCCTTGAAAGATCCCTGCCCGGTTTCGCGGAATCTCGCCAGACGGCCGATTTTCTTCGGTGTTTAGCGAGGCCGCGGCAACTAGAATGCTCGCCGCCGGACATATAAGCATCCGAGAAAAAACACTAAAAAATGTCTCCCGGACATTTGACCCATTCGATTTTCCCAACTATCTTCCCCATCACTTCAGCAATCTTTCAAATTCTCACCAACGCTTTCCAGGTATTTCATCCGATGCGCCCGCATCGGGGATGAGATTCGCACTCCGGAATATCAGCATCAGCGCATGCATGACAGGCGGCCTGCCCGATCCGGGTAGCGCAGCCGCATTGGCGTCGCCGCTCCGATCACCCCCGGCGCGGCGGCATACGAGGGGGCCGCAAGGTCGCATCGGTGGATCACCGATCGCCCGACCGGTCTTGTTTTGCCGGGAGGGAAACATGTCGCCGTGATTCGCGTCCGCTTCGCCGTGCTCGCAGCAAGCGAGCGCCGCCCGTCGAGCCTCGACGGGTATCGCCGATTTCATCTCCTGCCTTTCCGTTCGGAGTCGAACATGTCAAACCATCAGTCCGTCCAGCGCCGTGCCCTGAAGCGTTTTGCCTTTTCGCTGCTCCCCATCGCGGCCGCCGTGCTCGCGCAGCCTGCCGCGCACGCGGCCGATCCCGGCAACTGGGTCGCCACCCGCACCCAGGCCTTCCTGCTGCCGGCCGGCGCGAGCGCCGGCACCGCCACGGCCAGCATCGCCAGCACCACGCAAGCGCGTACCGCCGCCACCCGCTACGCGCTCAACAGCGCCGGCAAGCCGGCCCTGCCCAACACGCAGGTCACGCCGCTGGAACTGAGCCAGCCGCTGCATATCGCGGTGGCACTGAAGAATCGCAACGAGGCCGAGCTCGACGCGCTGCTCAAGGAGATCGAGCAGCCGGGCAGCGCCAACTACCAGAAATACCTCACGCCGGCCCAGTTCAAGGCCCGCTTCGCGCCCACCGACGAACAGGTGCAGGCGGTGGTCGCGCATCTGAAGGCGAGCGGTTTCAGTCATGTCGAGGTGTCGGCGAACAACAAGCTGGTCACGGCCAGCGGCAACGCGAGCGACGTGCAGAACGCCTTCCATGCCAGCCTCAAGCGCTTCAGCTACCTGGGCAAGCCGGTGTATGCGAACGACACGCCCGCGCTGGTTCCGGCGCAGCTGGGCGCGACCGTGGACAGCGTGCTCGGCCTGCAGAACGTGGTGACGCCGCGCCCGCAGATCGCCCTGCCGCCGGCGAACCCGGCGCGCAACCAGGTGGCCTCGGCCAACGCGGCCGCGCCGCAGGCCGCCGCGGCCTCGCAGGTGGCCCACCAGCCGACCGATTTCGCGAAGATCTACAACGCCGGCAGCCTGCCGGCGGCGACCAAGACCACGGTGGGCATCATCACCTGGGGCGATGTCTCGCAGGCCATCACCGATCTCAACATCTTCACCAGGAACGCCGGGCTGGCCACCGTCGACACCAAGGTGGTGGCCGGCGGATCGGGCACCCTCAATCCGATCGACGACAATTCGCTGGGCGAGTGGAATCTCGACAGCCAGAGCATCATCGGCACCTCGGGCGGGGTCAAGCAGCTGATCTTCTACTCCGCGCTCAACACCATCGACGACGGCTCGGGCGTCAGCTACGTGGCTTCCGATGCGGACATCGCCGCCGCCTACGACAAGGCGGTGAGCGACAACGAGGCCAAGATCATCAACGTCTCGCTGGGCGCGGACGAGACCGCGGCGGGCGGCAGCGGCGCGCTGGCCGCGCTCGACAGCACCTTCAAGCAGGCGGTGGCGCAGGGGCAGATCTTCTCGGTGTCCTCGGGCGACGCGGGCGTCTATCAGTGGTCGCGTTCCCCCTATGGCCAGCCCGGCGTGGTCGGCAGCGACTCGAACTACTGGTTCGATGCCTTGTTCGGCTCGCCGCGCCTGACATCGACCGTCGACCTGGGCAAGTACAGCGTGTCGACCCCCGCCAGCTCGCCGTATGTGGTCGCGGTCGGCGGCACCACGCTATCCACCACCAACACCACCACCTGGGCCGGCGAAACGGCCTGGAACGAAGGCCTGCGCTTTGCCGACGCCACCAGCAGCGGCGCGCTCGACGATGCCGTTCGGCTGTGGGCGACCGGCGGCGGCGTCAGCCAGTACGAACCCGTGCCTGCCTGGCAAACCGCCACGCTGGGCAAGTCGGTCACCAAGCGCGCGCTGCCGGATGTGTCCTTCGATGCGGCCAGCGCGACCGGCGCGATCCTGGTCCACAAGGGCAAGACCGGTTATGGGCCGGTGGGCGGCACCAGCCTCGCCTCGCCGATCTTCGTGGGCGGCTTCGCGCGGGTCGAGTCGGCGCACGACAACAGCATCGGCTTCCCCAATCCCGGCTTCTACCAGAACCTGCCCGCCAGCCCGACGCTGGTGCACGACGTCACTTCCGGCAACAACGGTTATGACGGGCATGGCTACAAGGCCGGCGCGGGCTGGGATTACGCGACCGGTCATGGCAGCCTGGACTTCGCCAAGCTGAGCGCCAGCTACAAGTGATGTCGCGCGACGGCATCGACAACCTGAATCGGGGGCATCGATGTCGTCGGGAGAAAAGCGCGGCGATTCCCGGTGATTCGAGGGGAATGCCGCGCGCCAAGCAGGACGGGCCAGGCACGCGAAGCAACAAGCTCGCGTGCCGGGCCCGTTGCCGGTTACCAGGTTCGGTTACCAGGTATCGGGTACCGGGTTCAGGCCGCTGCCGATGCCGATTGCGGCTGGGCCAATCCCTGCCCGCGCGGCCAGCCGGGGCGGCTCGGCGCCGTGAGATCCGCGAGCGTGTAGCGGAACTCGCGCAGCGTGGCGTCGATCGCCGAGCCGATCTCGTCCTCCGAAGCCCCGCGATAGCGGAAGCGCGCGAGGATCGTATCGTAGCCGCCCTTGCCGTCGAAGCCGTGATGGCGCTTGGGCAGCACGGCACGATACAGCGCCGCGATGCCCGGCGGCACCTCGGCCTCGACGAAGCGGCTGCCGACCGGCTCGGGCAGCATCAGGAAGCCGCCGCGCAGCGGCGAGGCGGACGCGGCCCGCGCCGCCTGCGCGCGCGCGGCGAAGCGCGCCGCGTCACCCGATTGCTGGGCGACCCACAGGTCGTAGAGGTCGACGCCATAGAGATCCCGGAACAGGAACGGAATCTCCCCGCCGCCGACGCGCGCGCCGATCTCCAGGAAGGTCAGGCCGTCGCCGCCGCGGATCACCTCCAGGTGGAAGGCGCCGTCGTCGAGCCCGAGCGCGCGCAGGCTGTCCCGCGCGAACGCGAGCAGCGCGTCGTTGGCCGGGCCGGGGTCGAGCATCACCGAGCCGAGCGGCTTGCCGTTGGCGAAATCGAGGCAGGTGTTGACGTAGCGCGAGGCACGCGCGATCACGAATTCGCCGTCGGCGACCAGCCCGTCGACGTGATAGATCGGCCCCTCGATGTACTCCTCGCACTCGTGGTCGGCACGCGCCAGCGTCGGCCACAGCGCCGCGAGCTGCGCGGGCGTATCGACACGCCGCACGCCCGCGCTGGCCGCGCCGGCGCGCGGCTTCAGGACCAGCGGAAAACGCAGCGCGGCGAGCGCCGGCGCATCGGGCGCGTCGACCTCGTCCAGCGCGACGAAGCGCGGCACGCGCAGGCCCGCCGCGGCCACCACCTGCTTCATCACGGCCTTGTCGCGAAAGCGGGCCACCGCCGCCGGCCGATCGCCGGGGATCTCGAAGGCCTCGCGCAGCCGGCCCGCCGCGATCAGGTCGAACTCCGACAGCGCGACCAGCCTGTCGATGCCGCCCAGCGCCGCGCCGCAGGCTCGCACGGCCTCGTGCAGGGCCGCCTCGTCGAGGAAGTCGGGCAGCCGCTCGAGATGCGCGATACGCGAGGCGGCGAGCGCGGCGGCGCCGTCGGGCGTGCAGACATAGGCCACCTCGTGCGCGTCGTGGTCGATGTAGCGGTGATAGGCGGCGAAATCGTCGGACCAGCGATTGAGCACGACGATGCGACTGCGCCCGGGAGAAGGTTGCGGATGCAAGCTCATTGGCGTGTCTCCTTCAGAGATCGGTCAGCGCGGGGCCGAATTCGAGCGCGCGCAGCGCCTCGGCCACGCGCCGATCGAGCGTCGCCCGATCCGGCGCGGTGAACAGCACATGCCCCACGCGGCCACGAAAATCGGTCAGGCGCGGCACCAGCTCGCCGAGGCGCGGGTAGATCTCGATCTCCTCGAAACCCGGCAGCGCGCGCACCGGCTCGATGCCGTGCACGCCGGCGAAACGCCCCGCCGCGTCCGGCGCGAGGAAACGCACGCCGCTCACCTGGGTGGCGAGCCGGCCCTCGTAGGCGGGCGCCGGATCGGCCTCGCCGAGATGGCCGCGGATCATCACCTCGGGCAGCGAGATCGACTTGCTGAGCTCGACCAGCCGATAGATGCGATCGCCGCCGAGCCGCGCGGCGATCTCGATCAGCACCGGGCCGTCGCGCGTGATGCGCGCCTCGGCATGGAACACGCCGAGCGTGAGCCCGATGCGCGCCGCCGCGGCCTCGACATAGGCGACCAGCGTCGCCCGCGTCTCGGGCGCGAGCGGCGCGTCGACCACGTGCCCCATCTCGACGAAGTACGGCTCGGGCCCGAGCAGCTTCTCGGTCACCGCGAGCACGCGCGGGCCGTGCCGGCCGACGTAACCCTCCAGGCTGTATTCGGGGCCGTCGAGATATTGCTCGAGCAGCAGCGCCTGGCCGAGCTCGCGACCCATGTCGACCACGCCCTCGCGGGTGGCGCGCTCGACGGCCTCGCGCAGCGCCGGCAGCGAATCGACGCGCGTCACCAGCTGGCTGCCGCAGCCGTCGACGGGCTTGAGCACGGCCGGGAACCCGACCCGCTCGGCGGCGGCCTCCAGCTCGGCCGGTGACGCGATCCGCGCGAAGCGCGGCACCGCCAGCCCGGCCTCGGCCAGCCGCTGCCGGCTGCGATGCTTGTCGCGCGTGAACGCCGCCGCGTCGGGCGGCAGATGCGGCAGGCCGAGCCGCTCGGCCGCCTGCGCGGCCACGCCGACCACGTATTCGAAGCCCGGGACGATCGCCTCGGCGCCGAGCGCGCGCGCGGCGGCCGCGACCGCCGCCGGCGAACTCGTATCCACGGCGGTAAACGAGGCGGCGGCCGCGCGCAGCTCGGGCGGCACGATGCGCTCGTCGCGATCGGCGGAGAACACGTGGGCGGCAAGCCCGAGCCGCGCCGCGGCGGCGACCAGCGCCGCGCCCGACGACGCCGGTTCCAGCACGATGATGGCGGTCATGGCGCGCCCCTCAAGCGGCAACCGCTTCCGGCTGCGCCTGGGTCGCCTCGCGCAGTTCGTCGAAGTACTCGCCGATCAGGCCGACGAAGTGGCGCAGATAGGCTTCGGCCTTGTCGATGCCGCCCCAGCCGTCGATCGCGCGCTGCACGGCGCCCCACATCAGGTCGTCGTGATCGTGCGATTCGTCGTACTGGATATGGCCGAGCGAGCCCTTCACCAGCTCCTGGCCGAAGGCCTGCGCCGCCGCCTCGGTGATGATCTTGTTGTAGCGATCCGAATACCATTCGACGAACCAGTTCCACACCATGGTCGGCAGCGGGCCGTCGCGGCCGATGCTCAGGTACAGGTAGCCGATCAGCTTGTCGGTGCTGTGGAAGGGCTGGATCGCGTCGACCTGCTTGTCGGTCAGGCCGAACTTCTCGATGTCGCGCAGGAACAGGCCTTCATGGCCGTATTCCTCGGCCAGGTATTGCGCGAGGATCTGCGCGAGGTGATTGTCCTTGAAGCCGATCTTGTAGAGCGCGAAGGCATCGACTTCGTTGTTGAGGCGAATGCGCAGCACGGTTTCGACCAGGTGCCGCCGATAGAACTCGCGGTCGATGCCCTCGCCGCGATGGAACGCGGCCGTTGCCGGCGATGCCGCGAACAGCCGGTTGATGGACTGCTCGGCGACTTGCTCGAAGCGGGCGCGATCGTGGTTTGCCATCTTTTCTCTCCAGGTTCCAGGTCATAGGGGACGGTTGTCCGGCGCGGGCGGCTGCCCGCGATCCGGCTTTCGGCTACTCGATGACATGGGAGGAAAGACAGCGCGGCTGCGGAGGGCGGCGCCGCTCGGCGCGCCATCCTGCGTCGGCTTTTATGATGACCGGCGGGGCCGGTTACTTCTGTACGACCGCGCCGATACTGGCGGCCACCACGCAGAAGGTGCCGGCGATCTGCAACGCGCTCAGGGGCTGCGAGAGCACCACGAAACCGATCGCCGCGGCGATCGCCGGCTCGGCGCTCATCAGGATGCCGAACGACGAGGCGCTCATGCTGCGCAGCGCGATCAGCTCCAGCACGTAGGGAAACAGCGGCACCAGCATCGCCAGGTAGGCCGCGTCGAGCAACTGCCCGGCGGGCAGGTGGCCGCCGCTTTGCGCGATGCCGAACGGCGTGGTCACCAGCGCGGCCACGATCAGCGAGGTGGCGAGCCCCTGCAGGCCGTCGAACAGCGTGCCCACGCGCTTCATCAGCAGGATGTAGGCGGCCCAGCCGAGCGCCGAGCCGACCGGGAATACCAGCGCGGCGGGCGTGGCGACCCACATGCCGTCCTGGCGCGCCAGCAGCAGCACGCCGGCCAGCGCCAGCACCGGCCATAGCAGCAGGGCCGGCTTGCGCACGCGGAAGGTGGCGATCGCCAGCGGCCCGAGGAAGTTGATCGCGACCGCGAGCCCGAGCGGCACGCGCCGCGCCGCCTCGAAGAAGCACAGCGTCATGCCGGCCATCGCGCTGCCCAGCGCGATCGCGGCGATCCAGCGCTGGCGCGAATAGCTGTGCAGCGGCGGGCGCACCACCACCGCGAGCACCAGCGCGGCGAAGCAGAGCCGCAGCCAGGTGGTGCTGACGGTGCCGTATTCGATCGTCGCCGGCCGCGACAGCGCGGCGCCCAACTGCACGCTGCACATCGAGGCGACCGCCAGCAACGGTGCGATAGCAGCCGCGAACGACGCAGGAGCGCGCGATTCGGCAGGCGGGCCGCCGTCCGCCCGGGCGGCGCTCAATTCATCGCTCATGGTGGCTTCCAGGTAGGTGACCGAACGAGTCTAACCGGGCTCGGGCGCGTGGTATAAGCTGCTTATTCTTATGGCCGCATCAGGAAAATTGATGATCCGAGATCTCGACAGCACCCTGCTGCGCACCTTCGTGACGGTGGTCGAAACCGGCAGCGTGAGCGGCGCGGCCACCGCGCTGCGGCGCACCCAGGCCGCCGTCAGCATGGCCTTGCGGCGGCTCGAGGACGAGGTCGGCCAGCGCCTGCTGGAACGCTCGCCGCGCGGCGTGAAGCCGACCGCGGCCGGCAGCGTGCTGCTGCCCTATGCGCACGAGCTGCTCGGCATCGGCCTGGCCGCGCGCGCGGCGCTCAACGCGGGCGAGATCTCGGGCACGGTGCGGCTCGGCATCCTGGAGGACATCGCGGTGGGCCACCTGCCGCACGCGCTCTCGCAGTTCGCGGCCGCGTTCCCCAACGTCGCGCTGGAGATCGTGGTCGACGCGAGCCCGGTGCTGTCGCAGCGCCTGGCCAATACCTCGCTCGATTTCGCGATCGGCGATCCCAGCCTGATCCGCGCCGAGCCGCTCGTCACCTGGCAGCATCCGCTGCACTGGGCCGCCGCGCGCACGCGCGAGGCGTTCACGCGCGGCGAACCGCTGCCGATCGTGGCCTTCGGCGGCACCTGCCCGTGGCAGGAGAAGCTGTTCGCGACGCTGCGCGATGCGGGCATTGCGTGGCGCGTGATCTGCACCAGCACCAGCCTGTCGGCGATCCAGTCGGCCGTGGAGGCAGGGCTGGGCGTGGCGGTGCTGCTGGACTGGAACGTGCGCCGCGACTCGATGCGTGTGCTCGATCCGCGCGCGGCCGGGTTGCCGGCGCCGCCGATGGCGGATTTCGGCTTGTTCAGTCATGCGGACGCCGGCGATCCGGGGTCGGCGGCGGCCACGCTGCAGCGCTTCCTGTTTCATGCCTTGCAGCTCGGCGCGCCCGGCGAGGCGGCCGGGGATGGCGGGCGTCGGGTCGGGTCGCTGCGGGTGGCAATCTGAGCGCGACGCGTGCCCTGCACGCGGCCGCGGAGCGAGCCGTCCAGGCTCCCGCCGGCTTCGCGCGAACTATGGGCAACACCGATCGCGCCTCGCGTTTTGTCATGAAATACTCCGGGAACAATTCATCACGATCCTGTCATCCCGACAATTCGCCCACGCCCGCCCGGCGCCGCGCCTCGTGCCGCCCGGCCGGGCTCGCTTCCCGGTCCAGCCCCTTCAGCGGCAATGAAACAGCATTCGGCACATAGGATCCTCATCGTCTTCTCCCTCGCCTCGGCCATGCTCGCCGCCAGCTTCCCGGCGGCCGCGCAACACGCGCCCCGGCAGCCGCGCCACTGCCTGGACCTGGCCGGCGTGCAGATTCCCCCGGCTGAAATCGGCCTGCCGACCGACGGCGCGATGGTGCAGACCGCCTCGACCATCGGCGCGACCACGATCGGCAACCAGGATGGCGATTATTGCCGGCTGACCGGCGTGATCCGCGCGAAGACGGCCGGCACGCCCGACATCCGCTTCGAGATGAACCTGCCGGATCGCTGGAACCGCCGCGCCCTGCAATTCGGCGGCGGCGGCTACAACGGCGTGGTCGTGACCGGCACCGGCCCGACGCCGTTCTCGCCCGATATCGCGCCGCTCGCCCAGGGTTACGCCACCTTCGGCGACGATTCCGGCCATATCGGCAACCCGGGGGAAGGCAGCTTCGGCATGCTCGACGAGGCCGTCATGAACTACGGCTACGCGCATCTGAAGAAGGTCCACGACGTGGCGCTCGCGCTGATCACGCGCGGCTACGAACGCGCGCCCGACAAGATGTATTTCGCGGGCGGCTCGACGGGCGGCCGCGAAGCCTACACGGTGATCCAGCGCTACCCCGACGACTACGACGGCGTGATCGCCAATGCGCCCGCGCTGAACTTCACCGGCGTGCGCCTGATCGGCGTGGCGGTGGGACGGGCCGAGTACCGCAGGCCGGGCGGCTTCGTGTCGAGGCATTTGCTCGAACGCGTGTACGAGCGGACCTTGCAGGTTTGCGACGCGCTGGACGGCGTCGCCGACGGGATCGTCAGCGATGTCGAGGCTTGCCGCGCGAAGGAGCCGGAGATCATCGATTCCTTGCGTTGTCCGGATCAGCGTGCATCGGCGGAGGATGTGCCGGCGCAGACGCCGGCGATCGTCGCCAGTCCCGGCACCATGGCGCGCGGCGGCAACCCCGCCGGCGCCTGCCTGACGCCGACGCAGCTCGCCACGCTCGAATTGCTGCGCGACGGGCTGCATCTGCCCTACCCGCTCGCCTGGAACGTCGACGGTTATCGCGGCTACAACGTGTTCCAGGGCACGCGCTTCACGAGCGGGCTCGGGCTCGCCAATTCGCCCTTGCCGCTCGCGCAGCCGCAGTTCCATGAAAACGGCTACCTGTTTGCGCAGGGCGATGCCTATATCCGCTACTTCGTCACGCGCGATACCGGCTTCAACGGGCTCGACTTCGACGTGAAGCACCCGGGCCGCTACCAGCAGCGGCTGGTCTCGCTGTCGAAGACGATCGGCGCGATGAATCCGGACCTGTCGCGCTTCATCGCGCGCGGCGGCAAGCTGATCACCATGCAGGGGTTGGCCGATGAAGTGATCAGCCCGAACCAGACGATCGCGTACTACGACGGGCTAGTTGCGCGTTACGGGCAGGAGCGTGTGGATGGCTTCATGCGCCTCTACATGGCGCCGGGTTTCCAGCACGGCAACGGCGTGTTCATTCCGTCGGTCGATCTGCTCGGCGCGCTCGATCGATGGGTGTCGCACGATGTGTCGCCGGAAACGCTGCTGGCCACCGATATCGTGCCGGCCACCAATGGACGCACGCGCCCGCTGTGCCGATATCCGGCGTTTCCGCGCTATGTGGGCAAGGGGAATGTGAATCGGGCAAGCAGCTTTGTCTGTGCGATGTCGTGACGGGGGCCGCCTCCTAGGCGCCGACCATCGAACCCAGGAACATCGCGACCTTCGCCTTGCTGGTCTTCTGCAGTCGCGACATGAGTGCGTGATCGATGCGGCTCAGGCCGTAGGTTCGCGCCATGTCGCTTTGCAGGCGGCACCACAGATGGCTCGCCATCTCGGCGTCGACCATCGCCCGGTGGGCACGGCCCGTCTTCGGCAGGCTCAGCATCTCGACCAGGCTCGACAGTCGATGGCTTGGCGCCTGCGGATAGATGCGTCGCGCGACCAGCAGCGTGCAGGCGAATTCGTGTGCCGACGGCACGCCGAGCAGCCCCAGCTCCGATTGCCAGAAACGCCGGTCGAAACCGGCGTTGTGGGCCACCACCGGATGGTTTCCGACAAACGCCGCCGCCTCCCGCATCACGGTCGCCACCGGCGGCGCCGACGCGATCATGTCGTTCGTGATGCCGGTCAACGCGACCACGTCCGACGGGATCCGGCGGCCGGCGTTCATCAGGCTCTGATAGCGGTCGACGATTTCGCCATCGCGCAACAGCACGATGGCGATTTCGGTGGCGCGGTCGCCCTGGGCGGGGGAAAGTCCGGTGGTTTCGAAGTCCAGAACGGCAACGGTTTGCATATCTCTTTGCTTGTGCGGCGGGGTTGAATCGGGCGAACTCCCAGGCCCGTGCTGGCTTCGACGCTTGAGCTTGCGGGGCGCGACGGCTTTCGACGCCGCGCCCCAAGTGCCGATGAGAACGAGCTCAAACGGCAATTTGCCGACTTACTTCGCCAGGCGCACCACGTACAGGCCGGAAGCCTGTGCGTTGGCGGCCACGCTGTAGTTCGGCGGGTTCGAAATCGATGCGCCTTGCTCCAGCGGCTGATAGGTCACGGTGGTGTCTGACAGGCTCGCATATTCGATCACGGGCGGATTCTGCGCCGGCTTGACGTCCGTCTTGAAGTTCAGCGTCAGCGTCGACGAGGCCATCGAATGCAGATCGCCGGCGGATTTTACCTCGTAGACGTAATCCGCCGCCACGCCGGCTGGCACCGGATCGGGTTTGCCCAGGCAAACGGCGAAGTCGCCGGAGATACCGTTTGCCGGCGTCTTGATCGTCAGCGTCGCGATGCCGTCGTCGGTCACCAGGTTCATGTTCGCGTTCGAGATGCTGCTGTTCGAGAGCGTCAGTTTCTTGTAGCTGGACGGGCAAGAGAACGCTGTCTCCTTCGCGCTTTCCTGCGAGCCTTGCGAGGTCGAACCCGCCGTGTTGCCGCCGGGAGCCGGGCTGTCATCGTCGTCACCGCCACATGCCGACAACAAGACTGCCACGCTGATCAGACCTGTCAAAACGAAACGCTTTTTCATCTTCATCCTCATAATTGTTAAATAGACCTAATGAACAACATCACCTCTTCGGATCGATCTGGCTTCCATCGTCCCGTGTGATTCTTGACAAACGGCGCGTGGCAACGAAAACGGCCGCGCGAAACCGCCATGCCAGGGAAATCGGCTCCCCGGCGAAACTAGAGTTGCGCGACCACCTGGAAGCCGACCGTGACGCGCGCCGTGGGGAAGCCCGAAGGTCTGTAGACCGGCGTGCCCGCGAAGAGGTCGTAGGCATAGGCACCGAGACGCGTGGCGACACTGCCTTTCACGCCGATCACAGCGCCGGCCAGTTGCGTGCCGACCAGGGCGACCGGTTGCGCTCCCCACACGCGGCCGTAGTCCAGCCCCGCGTACACCGCCTGCCCTGTCTGGCCGATCGGCATCTGAAGCTCGTTGCGCCAGTAGAACCCGCGTGCCGCCGCCAGCATCGTTTCGCCGTCGAAACCGCGCACGGTATAGCGGCTGCCGATAGTCATGTCGTCGAGGTAGTACAGGCTGTTGCCGGTGTACTGGCCGTGGAACGTGCCGACGTAGCGAAGTGCCTGCGGACCGATCGCGAACGGCACCGACAGGTTCGCGTCGAGCACGGCCATCTTGAAGCGGTAGGTCGGGCCGCCGCCAGCAGACAGTGTGTCGTCCTGCGCGCCGAATCCGCCGACGCCTTGCCGAGAGGCCAGCGAACCATCGAACTGCGCGCGGCCGACGTAATGGCGATCGGTCAGCCCGAGTTCGATGATCGTGTTGTTACGGTGCTGCTGCGGGATTTCCGTATCCTCGATGAAGCTCTGCCCGAAGTGGCGAGAAAGGCGGAAATAGCCACCGAAGACATCGTTCTGGCCGCGTGCCAGCACGCGGGCCAGCTTGACATCGACCGTCTTCGAATTGCCGCTGGCGACGAAGGTCTGATTCACGCCCGCGATCTGCTGGTAGTAGGTGTTCGTATAGGTGGACAGCGTGGCGGTCCAATAACCCCACGGGATCGAATAGAAGCCGTTCCAGCCATGCGAGCCGAGGCGCTTGTCACCGAGTTCGAGATCCTGGCTGACGCCGACGTTGAACATGTCGTTCAGACCGAGCGGATTGTCGATGCCGATCGACAGGTTGCCCTGCAGCCTGCCGGTGGCACGCGTGCCGGCGTTGTCGACCGACGCGACCACCGTCCATGGTTTGTTGCGCTTGATGTCGAGCACCACGTCGCTTTCACCGGGGACGCTGCCAGGGATGATCCGCATCGAGACATCCTGGCTGCTCACCCGCTTCATCTGCTCGAGGCCTTGCTCGATATCTCGAAGATTCAGCACGTCCCCGTCGCGGGTGGGGAAGGCGGTTTTCCACGTGCCACGCTGTTTGACATCGGCGAAGCGGATGTGGCGGATCACGCCGGGGATCAGCGAGAGTTGGAGCGTGCCGGTGGTGAGGTCTTGCTCGGGAACCAATACGCGGGTGGTGACGTAACCGCGCGCCAGGATCGATTGGGAGAGGCCTTTGATCAGGAGGTCGACGCCTTGCTTGCCAACGCACTCGCCAACGTAGTGGCTCAGCCATTCGCGAGCGAAGGCGAAGCGATCCATCGGCAAGGCGGAGGCGCCTTGGGCCCTCAGAGCGGGAGGAAGGGAATTGGGTACGTCGAGCGAAAACTGGTCGATGCGGAAACAGGGGGTTTCTGTCGGCAAGCTTGGATAGAGTCCAACGAGCGGAATCTCGGAACGAACCGAAGAGGCTTGCACGACCGCCTCGCGCTGCTGTGCTTCCTGTTGCTGCCGGGCCTGACGATCCTGCTCGGCATTCGCACGCGCCGCGGCGGCACGATCAGCAGGCGTGGGGGGGTGCTGCGCAAAAGCAGCGAACGGCAAAAGCCATGCTGCCGCCAGCGTCATGATGGACGTGCGAATAATCATGCCTATGGTGATGTCGATTTTTTGCTTATGGCTTCGGTGCCAGATGGCCCGGAATCCAAACCCATTCCGAGCCGCTCCATTTCCAGTACCCCATGACCCACATCACGCTCGACCAGGATGGCAGCACGGGTTCCATTTCGGGCTTCCGTGGTGGGCGTGGTGGTGCGTCCGGCGGCACGGTTTCGCATGCAGCGAGAAATGCGGATGTGGCAAACAGCAGGATGAATGAGCTGGTTGATTTCCTCATCGATCTATCGAGTTCGGTGCGACGTGCTCTGGCCATGATTTAAACCATTGTTAGATTCTGGCGGTTAGTCCTTGTGATGGTGGTGCCTAGGTTGGTTTCAGGAGGCCGTATACGTCATACTGCGTGATCGAAGGGATTGATCGGCATCAAGTTAGTCGGGACTTTTCTTGCCTCTATTGCCATACGGAGCCGAGCCCAACGCTCCGCCTTTACTGAAGAGCGACGCATACGGCGACGCTGCTGTCGACCCGTCTACCCCTCTCGTCGCTGCTCGCGCTGCCACTGCCATTTCGAGCGTTCCGTGCAGGCCTCGACAGGACTGGTTCCGACTTACTGATAGATCGGCTCGCTTTTTGCCTCGACTAGTCTTGCTCGCCGCCTCTCTTTCTATAGCTTTCACGCGCTTTCTCATAACTGTTGTCGAACGGCTTAATACCTAATTGATGGGCCTTACTGGCATACCCACCGACAGCCGCGATTCCCAGCCCCACCGACATCAATAGTATAGATCGATACCACAAAAAACCAATCGCACCAATACCAACCCCAACAACAATCAACAGAGCACGAATCCGAGACTAAAAATTTCCATCTTTAATAAATTCCATCACGCCCACCTCATTTATTTTGCGATAAATTTCTTACCTGATTAACCCATATTGAATTCTTTACAATTTCACCCATTTCAACAAAAATCGGCCCGACTAATGAATATCTATCCGATCCGTAAAATTCCGTCATATCAATAAAACTATCCAATCCAAAACTCCAAGGCTTTGGATTCAACAATTGCTGGACGCCGCTCGCACCCAAACCCACAACAGCAGCACTAAGCAACAATCCAGCTGCTGCGGGTGAGTGAGGTCCAGGTACTGCTGTAGCAGCCCCCGCTGCCGCGCTCACTCGCATCGCATTTGTCGAAACCATCCCCGCCGTATCCGCTGTCGTATTTCTCACGTAATTCACATCCGACTGATCGAGCTTCGTGAACGGCCCCGTTACCTCAAAACCGAAGTCCTTCTTACCAGTGCCGTCATACATGATGTTCGGCACTTCATTCTGCGCCCACGAAGAATTCGCACGAATGTAATTCTGCAACTCAGTATTCGGCTTCACCGTGATCTGCGTCAGAATCGGTTTGCCATCGTCGGTCGTTCCCGCATACTGCCATTTCGCTTCCGAATCGGTCGGCATAGTCCCCACCAAGGTTTCTGGCGCTCCAGATTCGCGATCGCCGCCGATCACCCCGCCCATGATCCGCATCTGATCCTCGATCTGGTTCCGCGTAAATTTCCCCTTCGTGCTCCGCCGCCTGCCGCTTCGCCTGTGTGCTTTTTTCACCTAATTTCCATCAGAGACTTATCTACCAAGCCGAACCCAGTTGATGTCAGACCGATAGCTTAATGCTCGCCATCAGGAGGAGGATCGCCCTCCTCCTGCCTCAACGCACGGAACTCCTTAATGAACTGATAAATAGCAGCACCCGCAAGTGTCACATAAACCGGAATACCAGGAACAAGTCCGGCCCAGCCAGCCCCTTTTTTAATTGAAATCACCAATATCATCAAAGGAATACCCGCCAAACACAAACAACCAACAAAAAATTTACGATATAGATCTTTGTATTTTTTAGATAAAAATCGCATATTATTTTTCTCTCCCACTTTTCTCAATAATTCCTTGCGCAGGACCGGGAAGTATTCGCATCCATATATTTAAAGCACTTCCAATAGGTACCGGCAGGATCACTTTTCCTCCCGAGCCAAGTAATGCACTTATCGTACCAATACCCGCCGATAAATCCGGGCTGCTACCCGGATTCGTAATAGCCGTCGCCCCAAACGCCGTAGTCCCTGCAAGCGCGCTGTCATATCCCCCCACCACAATCTTCCCTGCCGTGCCACCACCCAGCGTACCCAGTGGCAAGAAGAACGGCGCCGTCGCACCCGCCACCCCACCCACTACCAGCGACTTCCCAACGTTCGGACCATCCTTCGACAACCCCATCGCTCGGCTAATCAAATCACCGGCATAGTCATATCCTGCGCCCAGCGCCCACGCCGTCGCTACGGTCGGCGCAACAGCACCAAGCACTGTCAGCCCAACCACCGCACCTGCCACCATCCCTGCCTGCGGATGCGCCTCATGCCCAGGCAACGCCTTTTGCTCTGCCGTCAGCGATCCATCCTGGTTTCCATATTTAAATGGCTCGCTGTAATACTGGCCCTTCTGGAACAGCCCTCCCGCGTTGCCGCTGATATACGCCACTGCCACTGGATCTCCACCCAGGCCCTTGCTCGCCGCAGCGTCCACCAAACGATAGCCGTTCGCCAGCAACAGATTCTGCGACTCCTCCGCAGTCAATGCCCTGCCAGTCTTTTCTTCATAGAACTTCGCAAAATCCATTGACTTATCCTGCGCCCACTGCCGCTCATCCGGATGCAACTGCCTGTTGTAAATCTCGTTGCCAATCGCCGAACCCGCACCAGCCAACGCCCCCGACGCTCCCCCTCCAGCCAACGCCCCGCCCGCCGCACCCCCAGCCGTCACCACGATCTCATTCAACGCGTTCCGCGCAGCCGCTTGCGCACTCGGCGGCAACTGACTCACCGTCTGATCGATGATCGGCTGCGCCAGTGACTGCAACACATCACCCGCCAGCGAACCTGCAACGGCTCCGCCGATATTCCCTCCCGACAGCGCCGCGCCGATCGCCGCCACCGCGGCATGCATGGCATCGCGCCCCGTGCCGCCCTCGCCGAACAGCGCTTGCATTTCCGGGCTGCTGTCGGCCAATTCGATGGCAGCCTCCGCGAGCGCGAACGTCGCAACCTTGCCGAACGCTTGGGCAAAAGCAAGATTGTTCTGAACCTCTCGCAAGTTGAACGTGTTCTGCACCGTCTCATTCGCATTGGCCGTATCGCGCGACAAACCTGCCGTGCTGTCGGTGCCGTTCTGTTCATCCGACTTCACGACGATCTTTGCCGGACTGACAGCAGCGTGCGTGACGCCGCTAGCGCTATCTCCCGTCTGTGCGAAGCTCGGCCCACCGGACAAGGAAATACCTTCCGACGTCCCGGAATACGACATCTCGTTCTGGATATCACTGAATCCCAACGTGTTGGTCGTCAGCATGTTGCTGCCCGCAGGGGCGGCACTCGCTATCTGCGAACCATCGAGCTGTGTGTGGCCTGCCACCTTGACATCGAATCCCTGTTTGCCCGCCACGATGCCGGTTTGCTGATTCACCGATGCGTAATTCGCATCGATGCTCGTGTGCCCGATCGATGCATCGATACTGCCGACACCGCGAGGGCCAAATGCGAAGCCACCACTCCCGCCGGCGCTGTGCTGGTTGTTGCCGTAGTTCGACGTATCTTGAAGGCTCGTCATCGTGAGGTTGCCGCCAACATCCACCTTCACCTTGTCGCCCGAGACCTGCGCCCCGGAAAGCGTAGTGTCGCCGCCGGATTTCATCGTCAGCCTATTGCCCGCCGCCACTGTCGTATTGGTGTGCGCGACACCATTCCCGTCGCCCTGGCCATGCGCGTTCGAGCCATTCGCGAAAACACTGATCGCCGTGTTCTTACCCACCCCGATCGCGACGCCCGCATTCCAGCCGGTAGAACTGTTCGAACTACTGTCCTGCTCCGTGCTCTGCGCGCTTTGCAGCGTGATCTCGTTATTGGCATCGAGCGCGACGTCCCTGCCGAGCACGGAGGTTCCGGTTAGCGCAATATTTCCCGTGCCGACTCGAGCGTTTCCATTGGCGTCCAGGATCCCCCGAGCCGTGATGGAAACATGGCCGTTGCCGATGATCGACGAACCCTTGGCTTGGGTGATCGATGTCGTTGCGTTATTGCTGCTATGGCTCGATCCGATGCTGAATTGAACCTTCACGCCCTTCGCGGCTTCGCTCACATTGCCGTCCGACAGAGCGCCGGCTGCATCCTTGAGACCACCACGGCTCAGATAAGCCTGCTCGGCAGCCGCCACGGCCTGTACCGCTGCGAGACGCGAATCTCCCGATTGCTGCCCTTGGCGGACCGCGCTCGCCATCGACTGGCCGAGCCCGAGCAGGCCTCCGCCCAAACCGACGCTCAAGCCCGACTGGCTGAACTGCTGCGACTGCGCATCCTTGTAGCTGTCGTAGGCGGCGTTCACCGTGACGTTCTGTGCGTTGATACCGACATTCTGGCCCGCGACAAGCGTGCTGTCGGTAATCGCCGCATCCTTGCCGGCCAGGATCGAAAGATTGCCCCGCGACGAACCGATCACGCTGCCGTTATTGGTTACCGAACTGTTCTGGTCCTGTTCTGCCCCGGAGCGTGAGCCCACGGCCAACGAAAGGCCGCCATTCGTGAGTAGCCCGGATTCCTTCTTCTGGTAATAGTTGGACGACCGCGTTGTGTCCTGTGAGGTCTCGATATTGACGTTGCGCGACGCCTGCAATGCGACATCGTCGGTACCGACGACGTTGCTGCCTTTTACATTGATGTCGCGGCTACTGACGATGTTGATGCCGTCGGCCGACACCGTGCTGCCCTGGTTATAGGTCGCCGACTGATCGACGCCGCTGGCTATCTTCGCGCCGCTCACGATATTGCTGTGACTGTGCCTCTCGTGTGAGTTCAGTTCATGCGTTTCGGTCGCCGCACCGATATTCACATCCCCGGCCGCCATCAGGTTTGCATTGCCTCGATCAAGGCTTACCGTGCTGCCGATGATGGAGATATCCTTGCCCGACGCGATCGTAAGGGTGCCCCACTCCTGAGCAGAGTACCGGTGAGTGCCTGGTCCGATGTGTGCAGTGTTTGTGCGGAACTGCCATGACTGTCACGGCTCGAACTGTTGCTGTTCACCGTCGAAGTCGCACTGGCCGCGCCGAGTGTGACATGGCCCTTGGCCGCGATGGTTCCCCCCTGGCCAAGATCGATTTGCGCGCCCTTCAAGCCAAGGTCTCCAACTACTCCGATGCTCGACCGCCCACCCACCTTCACCGAACTACTCGTCATCTGATTGACGTCGGTATTCGACACCCCATGCGCACGCCGCACGATCTTGTGCTCGCCGGTTTGCACAGCACCGAGATCCCAGTCGCCACCCACCTTCATCCCGAGATTGCCGCCAACCGACAAGGCGCCCGCGTGCTGCTGGAAGCTGCCGCCTGTCGTGATCGACGCGTCACCCGTCACCTCGAGCCTGGCCGTCGGCCCGAGCGTCGTTGTCATGCTCGTCGCGCCATCGCGGCTCACTCTCGCAACCGTGTCCGTTGCCGTATCGAGAATCAGGTCCTCGCCCGCATCCAGTTTCAGCCTGCCGGCCTTGACCTTGGCCGACGTCAAATCGACGTTGTCGATCGTCGTCAGCAACATCAGTCCGCCGCTTTGCAACGCACCGAACGCGGCGTCGATCTGCCTGCCTTGAATCGAAAGCATGTTGTCCGCCTTCAGCGTGCCGCTGTTCGTGAAGTCTTCGGTATCCTTCAGATCGATATCGGTAGCGGCAATCAGCGGCCCGTTGACGTTCTGCCGACGCGCCTGAGCGAGGTATACGACGGGCACCAGCACCGACTGCCCGTCCACCACGCGCGTTTCCATCATGATCACGTTGCTGGTCAACCTGGACACCTGATCGGCCGACAGGCTTGCCCCGACCGGCAGATCGAGCGACTTCGCCATGCCGGCCCCCGCAGCCATCAGCGATTGATACATTGTCTGCAAGTCGGTATATGGCCCAATCACCGCCTTGCCGGTCAGTGCCGTGACTTCGTTGCGCACGAGTTGCTGCTCATAGAAACCGTCGCCCAGCCGCTTCGGAATATGCGTGAGATCCACGCCGATCTGGCTGAAGAAGTCGTCGCTGGAAATGAAGTTCTTCTGGTTCGTGAATGCCGGATTGGTCTCGATCACATAACTCGCGCTCGGCGATGGATTGGGCCTGTACAAACCGCCCCGAGGAATCGCCAGGTTGTTCAGCACGTTTTGCGCCGTGGCGCCGGCCACCACCGGATCGACGGCCAACATCGGCCCGCCGTTCACGCTGGCGCCCTGGCCGCTCACCTCGCTAAACGTCAAGCCTTGAACGGCCTGGCCAGGAAGCAGGCCCAACGGCGGCAGCGAGGCGTTGGCGGCGGTGTTGTTGATACTGACGCCCGTTCCCGATATCGCACCGTTCACGCCGAGGGTCGATCCGTAATCCGGCAGCGAATATTCCTTGACCGAGGCCGGCGCCGCTTGCGCATACCCTCCCGGACGCCTGGTTACGAATGGGGCGTTGCCGAATGGCAACTGCCAGTCATGCTCCTCGTTGTTGTAGTTGTTGTAGTGATACTGGCCCGAGTAAAACACGGTGACGCTAGGCGCCTGCTGCCCCAAAGCAGCCCAGCCGTCCGAGTCATAGTGTTGCGGCATCTGGAAATTGCCGACGGCCGCGATGTCGCTCCAGTAGTTCTGCAGCGTCCCCATCGACGACGCGTCGATACCGCCGCCCGATACGATTTGCGCGGCCGGGCTGAGCCTCGTCACCGTCGTCGCGGTCGCGCTGTCCGCGTAATAGGTTGTGAAATGATAGTCACTGTTCCAATGCCCCTCGCGAGGCGGCTGGGGGTAGACACCGCCGATGCTGTTCGGATCCTTCACATTGATCCGCCCGGTCCGCCCTTCGATAGGGACGCCGAACTGCACCAGCGTCGCCGGATCGATCGATCCCGTCGAGTTACTCATCACGCGACGCTTGTTCGTCAATTTATCGGCGTGCAGTTGCATGTCGTCGCCGGACTGGATCAAGGCCGATGCGTTGTTGACCAAGGCCGCGTTCGTGTAATGGCCGGCGGTATCCTTGCCACCCGCCAGCACCAGCTTGCCCATGCCGAGGATCGCCGTGGTCGCCATCGCATCGGTGGCCGTGCTGTCATCGCGGTTTTCGATATCACGCGCGAGAATCTCGAGCGTCCCTTGACTGTCCGAAGCACCGATCAGGGCTGTCGGCCCGAGATTCGATACGGTGCCGGTTGCCTTGATCGAGGTGCTGCCGCCGACGATCGAGCCGGTATTGTCGAGATCCCCCGATTGCGTATGCAACAGGCCACCTGCCATCATCGTTCCGCTATTGACGATGTTGCTCGCGTTGACGCTCAGGTCGTTGACTGCCTGGACGCTTGCACCGTTGCTGAAGGTGCCGGGCGAAGTAAAGGAGAAATCGTGGCCCGCGTTGAACTGGGCATCCGGCGTGGTCGAGAAATCGCCCTGCATGTTCAAGGACGCATCGCGAGCGGCGCTGTACGCGCCGCCGCCTCGCAGCGTCGCGGCGCTCAAGGTCAGATCCCGATTCGAGCCGATCTGCCCACCGATGTTCGTGACAACGCCGTTGATCGTCACGTCCACATCGCCACTCGTAGCCAGGACGCTACCGATCTGTCCTCCTGAGTTGTCCAGGCTGGTTCCCTGCACACGGAGGTTCGCGCCGCTCAGTTGACCGCCTTGCGTATTGAGAATCGAGCTGGCCAGGATCGTCACGTCGCCGTTGCCGGTGATCATTCCCATGCCGGACACGCCGCCGGCGTGGCTATTGCTGATCTGCTCGTCGCCCCGCACGTCCATCTTGCCCCTGCCCAGATGGGTGATGGCACCATCGGCATTGTCGATCGACGCCGACTTTACCGTCAGCGTGCTCGCGTCGCCCGTCGCCCGCTGGCCGGCCTGGATGTGGCCCGCTTGATTCTGCAGCGCGCCGCCATTGACGAGCGACAAGGAGGCTCCCGCACGGATCAGGCCCTGGACGTTGTTCACGTCGCCCGTGATGTTCTCTGTAACGCCGCGCTGCGCGGCGAACACACCGGCCGCATTATTCCAACTGCTGGCGTCGACGCGCGCGTGGCCCTTGGTCACGATGGTGACCGACACGTTGTTCAAGGCATTCGTGCCCTTGCTCGGTTCGATCGTCAGCGTGCCGGTGCCGCCGTGCGTGATCGTGCCCTCGTCGTTGACAAGCGATGTGGGAGCGAGTGTGAGATCAATGCTGTTGGTCTGCAGCGTCCCACCGTTCGAATTGTCGAACGTGCCGGACACCTCGACGGTCATCGCGTCCGTGCCGTTCTGCGTGATCGTTCCGCCGTGATTCACCAACTCGTCGGCCCGCAACGCAAGTCGGTCCGCTTCGATCCTCCCGGCGCTGTTATCCAGCGACTTGCCGCCCAAGCTTGCCGCCTGGCCCACGATCGCGCCGCCGCTGTTTGAAAGATGTTCGCTGGCGTCAACACTCACCATTTTCGCGGCCTGCAGCGTTCCGCCGTCATTGTCGAGCGACTGGCCGGAAACGTGGAGATTCGTGTTCGACGTGATCGTGGCGCGGTTGTCGATCCAGCCGCCCTGAATCGTCACGTCGCCATTGCCGCCGATCACGCCGCCTTGCGCGCCGCTTGCGGTAGCACCGGCCGCGTTGGTGAGCAGGCCCGTCGCGCTGAGCTGCAACCCGTCGGCGTTGAGGGAGGTGATGCGGCCAGCCGTGTTGTCGATCGCGGCCCCTTCGACCGTGGCATGGCCTGCGCTCTGGATCGTGCCTCGGTTGTTGGCGAGCTTGCCACCATGCAGCGCCATCTTGCCCGCGGAAACGAGCGTGCCCGTTTGGTTGGCGATCTGGTCGACTGCCGCCACCGACAGCAAACCTTGCGACGATACGCTACCGCCCTGGTTCGACACGGTACCGCCGCTCAGCTTGGTAGCACCGCCACTCCTCAGCTTGCCGTGATCGTTCACGATCGCGCCCGCCGCCTTCGCCGTGACCGCGCCCCGGGCGCTCGTGATCGCGTTCGCGAGATTCACATCGCCGGTCGCGGCGCTCAGCGACAGATCGCCATTCGCAGCCGTCGTGCCGCTCGCGAGATTCACGCCCGTGCCCGTAGCCGAGACGTTGCCGCCCGCGATGTTCCGGCCGGTGGCATTCAACTGGCCGGCCGTCGTGATCCGCAGATCGCCAGCTTCCGTGGCGGCACCATCGCCGTTCACGCCCGCGCCAAGCGTCCCCGTCGAATTCAGCGTGCCAGCCCTCAGGTCGACGCCGTGCTGCGCCGCGAGCGTACCGGCATTCATCACATCGGCGCCGGTCTCGAGCGACACCGATTGCCCGGCATAGATCGTCCCGCTGTTATCGATGCCGGCCGCCGCCGATACGGCGATATTGCCGAGCGAGCTGAGCTTGCCGGTCTGCATCAGGCGTCCGTTCATGCTCAGCGTCAAACCCATGGCATCGGCCGCGATGGTCCCGGCGTTGCGGACACCGACGCCGCCCTCGGTCCCGACCAGGAAAATGCGATTGCTGTACATCCCGCCCAGTTGGCCGACATCGATCGCGACGGCAGGCGCCGCGCCCTCGCCTTGGATGCGCGTTGCCCGGAGCGTCTCGTGATCGACATGATTGGCACCGGTCACGACATTCAGGTTCGATGCGTGGATGGCTGCATTGGCCTGCATGGTCCGGGAAATGAGATCGACCTGATCGACGTTCGCCGCATTGAGGCCAGCGCCCTGCACGGTAATGAGACCACCCGCGACATTGAATCCAGCCAGCGATCCGTCCGCATTCAGATTCGGCGTGCCCGTTGTCAGGATTGCGCGCGATGTGTTGATAAATCCGCCGCCATCGACCACAAGACCGGACGGATTCGAAATGATCATCTCTGCTCGCTGGCCGGCAATCTCAACAAACCCTCGTAATTGCGACGGGTTATTGCTATTGACTTGATTGACAATGACCCGGGCCGCGTCATTCGCGCCGAAATTTGGATTTCCGTTGATATACCCCGCCTGCTGCGTGCTCGTCATTACCGGCGAGTTGTTCACGATCACGCCGGGCTTCTGGACGTCGAACCGGGAATAGCTGTTCAGTGAAACGCCGCCGCCACCGGGCTTGTTGATATTGACCTGCGGCAGACCATTCGGCGTCTGGATGACCGATGGCGCATGTGCGCCGCTGCCCATCACCTGGGCGTTGCCCGTCAAGGGCGTCGCGCCCACGGCAATCAGTACCACGAATGCCGCACGACGCAGCACAAATCGTGGAAGCCTGTGCGATACGCGAGCCACGGCAACAGGCTCCCACCTGTCACCGCGCCCCGACGCATTTGCGGTTTCCTCTACGGCGATCAGCATGCCGCGCACGCGATTGAACACCAATCGGTAGTTATTTTTGTTCATGTGCTTTGGTCTACTCGTAAATCGCGCCCTGGCGCGATACAGATCAACTGACGGCCACACTCACACCAAGAAAAATCCTTCGCCTCGATAAATTCAAATTAAAGAGTGCCAATTTCAGAATTTGAAGAATATTTCCTACTTCACTCCGTCAACCCGAAGGCGAAACATAACACCGTCTCAAAAATAATTCGCACTTCACGATGATCAATAATGTCGCACTGCGGCCAAATATCAATCCAGGAATGGATAGGGAAATTTCAAAAATATATTTTTCTACTGATTGATTACGTCGCTATCCCACGCATGCAGGACCGCTTTGCAGCGGCTGAGAGCATAGCTATGGGCCACATCAAAGCAAAAAAATTCAAATGTGTCAGCTGCTGGGTTCGATCATCTTGAAGCGTGGCGAGCGAATCCCCGCTTGCGGGTTGTCACGTCAAGCCAGCCTCGATCGACGAACATCTGATCGCATGCAAGACGGCCCATTCAGACACAACGCACGATGCATCCATGTGAGACAGAGTGTCACAAGACGAGTTGTCCCGCTCGAGGACGCCGGTGTCCTCATGCGGGACCTAGCAATAGTCTTGGAGCTCCGATGTAGTGCTACCGCTCGAGATTGAAAAACCATCTGCTAGCGGACACGTCTTGCTATCAAAGTCCTACACGTCCTTTTTGATATCGATGACACTCCCGTACAGGCGGGTGGCGTCGGGAAGCGTTTCTGATAATCACTGCACCCCGACGACATCCTGAAGCATCCAGGATCTGACGGACAGAGTGCAGACTCATCGGCCCGGATGTTGAACAATGACACGACCGTAGCGCCGGATAGCGCTATAAACGCAATTCGTCGCCAACCTTCCTTGCTGACTGAATGCCGCTGATTCGCGCTGATGTAGCGCCATCGGTCCGTCGCGCATACGTCCCAAGGCGCGGTCAATATTGACATCTGGCTATCACCATGATGTTTTGAGACATATGTCCAACGACTGCTGTCTCCAACGAATGGCCAGCGCCAAAGTGGCTTTCGTGTTTGTCGTCGTGGAGTGATACGCGAATGACACTGTGGCATCAAATTTCGCTATGCTTCACCTTCTACCGGGGAACAGACATGACAACATACAAGAGCCAAATCCGACAAAGTACGATCAATGCGCTACGAGAGAAGGCTGCTCGCAAAAATTATGGCAAGTATCTCTTGAAGATCAACTTGGTCCATGTCCGAGGATTACGAGACCAGACGATCAACTTTGAATTTCCTGTCACAGCACTCATTGGCCCCAACGGAGGCGGCAAGACGACAATCCTAGGAGCCGCTGCCACTGCGTACGCAGCCATCAAACCACGCCAGTTCTTTACAAAAAGCGGCCGGTTCGACGACAGCATGGCGAACTGGAGAATGGAGTATGAACTGATAGATCGAGACGTTAACCGAAATGATACGTTCAGGCGAACGGCGGCGTTTCATAGTAGCAAGTGGTCGCGAGACGCTGTTGAGCGGCCAACTGTCACGCTTGGTGTCGCACGCACAGTGCCGGCTAGCGAACGACGTGAAATGCAACGCTGCGCTTCAGGTTCATTTTCCCCCAGCGCCGAGCTCGTAGACGCTATTCAAAGGCCCGTCGCCGATGCCGTCGAAAAAATTCTGGGAAAAAACATATCTCACTACTCGCACATCCGAGTTGATCAAGCCGGACGAGTATCACTACTCACCGGGCAAACTGACGGTGGGGTAGGATATTCAGAGTTTCATTTTGGAGCGGGTGAATCGAGCATCATTCGCATGGTTATGCAAATCGAAGCAATGGAACAAAATAGCCTCGTACTTATCGAGGAAATCGAAAACGGACTTCATCCTGTTGCAACAATACGGCTCGTAGAATATTTGATTGAAGCAGCAGAACGGAAAAGTATCCAGGCAATTTTCACAACCCACTCGAACGACGCACTTCTCCCATTGCCCGCCGAGGCAATCTGGGCCTCAATCAACGGACGTGTTTTCCAAGGAAAATTGGATGTTGGTTCTCTTCGAGCAATCACTGGCCAAATTGACGCTCGTCTTGCAATATTCTGCGAAGATGATTTTTCTGCAGCCTGGATTCGCGCAATGCTTCGAAATCGCAAAGGTATTGCCGTAGATGCGACAGAAGTGCACCCTATGGCTGGCGACGGTGCAGCAGTGAGCATTAATCGATATCACAATCAAAGCCCTGCAAAACGATTTCCATCAGTTTGCATTCTTGATGGTGATTCAAGACAGAATGAAAATTCTGATGAACACATTTATCGACTTCCCGGCGCCAACCCGGAAGCATATGTCTTTGATCGTTGTATAGAAGCAATTTCAGAACACGGGCGATTAGTTGTCAGACTTAATCAACCGTTCGCCGATGCGGAAAATATACTTCGCTTAGTACAAGACGTACGCATAGCAAACCGAGATGCTCATTTACTTTTTACACAAATTGCCGAAAAATTAGGATTTATGCCTGTCGATGTTGTTCGCGAAGCATTTTTCGCAACGTGGAATGATGCCTATCAGGATGAGCGCAACGCAATATTGGATAGATTCGCCAATTTTTTACCAATCGAATGCGATGCGACTACTAAAGATATAGAAATTTCCCAGACGAAAAACGAACCACCAACTTCGGGCCAGAAAATCCAGAGAGAAAAATACAAACCAACCGCTTTGAATTTGGAATCAACAAAAAATAATGACCGTCAAAGCAATTTGTTTTAGTCAAAGAAAGGACAAATATATCTCATCAAGAAACTTGAATACAGAAAGTTCCACAAAAAATATTCTATTTTTGTAGATATTCAAATCCCCCGAAAACAATCGTGGTGCCGGGGACCGGACTCGAACCGGCAAGCCAATGAAGGCGGCGGATTTTCGTCACACTGCTTCTTTCGAAGCCGGCCGGGCGCGTGCCTGGCCGTTCGTGCGCTGGACTATGCCTTCGCCGTCGCCTGCACGCGTTCGCCGCATGCAAGGCCTTAGGCGCCCCCCGTCTAGTCTCTACACCTTCCCGCGCATCGCTCGCGCGATGTCCGGGCTTGGCTCGGCGTTGCCTCGTCGCGCTGCGCGCCAGGGGTTTCACCGAATTTGAAGGGTTCTGCACCGGACGTTTCCGACCGGGCACTCAAATCATTTAAGTCCGCTATGTTTACCAATTTCATCACCCCGGCTAAAGGGCGGACCGCATTCTACCACTGGTCCGGCACGACTTCAGTCCGGTAAACAGGCTCGTCTGCGGATTGGCGGCGAGGGTTTCGCCATCGTCGGGAAAACCACCCTGACCATCCCCGCCGGCGCCTTGTCCCACCTCATCCGGCGCGCGTCATCGAAGCGTCACACGCACTGCCGATAATCGTCGACGTAAACGTTTACATCGCGAGCGCCCATGACGTCGACCATCAAGGATGTTGCAGCCTTGTCCGGCTTTTCGATCGCCACGGTCTCGCGTGCGATCAACGCCCCGCACACGGTGAGCCCGGATACGCTCGCGACGATTCGCGCCGCGATCGAGACACTGCAGTTCCGGCCCAATCCGCTGGGCCGACAGTTGCGCAGCGATCGCACCCAGTTGATCGGCGTGATCCTGCCCACCTTCGCCAACCCGGTGTTCACCGAATGCCTGCAAGGCCTCGACGAGCTGGCATCGCAAGCCGGCTTCAAGCTTATCGTGATGACCACGGAGTATGACACGGCACGCGAGCAGCATGCGATCGAGACGCTGCGCGCGCAGCGCGTCGAAGGCCTGATCCTGACGGTCGCCGACGCGCACGCGCATCCCCTGCTCGACGCGCTCGATCGCGACGGCCTGCTCTACGTGCTGATGCACAACGACACGCCGCATCGCCCCTCGGTGGCAGTCGACAATCGCCAGGCCGCCTACGACGGCGTGAGCCACCTGATCGCGCGCGGCCATCGTCGCGTGCTGATGCTGGCCGGCTCGCTGGCCGCCTCGGATCGCGCCCGGCAGCGCCATCTCGGCTACGCGCAGGCGCTCGCCGATCACGGTCTCGAGCCGCTGCCGGCGCTGGAGGTCGACTTCAACGCGCCCGAGCTGCCCAACGCGGTGCTCGCGCACCTCACCTCGAAGGCCACGCGCCCCACCGCGATCTTCTGCAGCAACGACCTGCTGGCGATGGTGGTGATGCGCGGGCTGCGTCGCGCGAAGTTCCGCGTGCCCGACGACATCTCGGTGCTCGGTTTCGACGGCCTGGCGATCGGCGAACTGCTGGCGCCGCCGCTGGCCAGCGTCGCCACGCCGAATCGCGAGATCGGCCGCTCGGCCTGGCGCCGCCTGGCCGAACGCCGCGCCGGCGAGACCCATGCCGCGCCCGCGCTGGTACTGCAACACACGGTGCGCGACGGCGGCTCGGTGACCGCGATCGGCGATGCGCTCGATGCCGGCTGCGGCAGCGGTCACGGCCCGGACGGCGCGCATGGCCTCGACACCCACGACTGAGGACGGCGCGATGTTCAACCCATTCCCGCCGGCCGGCCGATTCGTTTCGTCATCCGTATCGATTGACCCGGCGCACGCGTCGCCGCGCACCCCGCATTCCTCGAGTGGACGGCAGGTACCGTCCGCCCCTTGCTCGTTCGCCCCTGTCCATGCTCCATCCGTCCTCGCCAGGAGACCTCACGTGACTTTCCGCTTCCCCTTCCCGCACGCGCTTGCCGGCGCGCTGCGCCACGCCGCGGCCCTGCCGGCGGCCTGCGTGCTCGCGCTGGCCGCGTTCGCGCCGCTCGCCGCGCACGCCGACGAGACCGCGATCTGCTACAACTGCCCGCCCGAATGGGCCGACTGGGCCTCGCAGATCGCCGCGATCAAGCAGAAGACCGGCATCCGCGTGCCGTTCGACAACAAGAACTCGGGCCAGGCGATCGCGCAGTTGATCGCCGAGCAGAAGAGCCCGGTGGCCGACGTGGTGTATCTCGGCGTGTCCTCGGCCTTCCAGGCCACGGACAAGGGCTTGGTCACGCCGTACAAGCCCGCGCACTGGAACGAGATCCCCGCCAACATGAAGGACCCGCAAGGCAACTGGTTCGCGATCCATTCGGGCACGCTGGGCTTCTTCGTCAACAAGGACGCGCTCGACGGCAAGCCGGTGCCGCGCTCCTGGGCGGACCTGCTCAAGCCCGAGTACAAGGGCATGATCGGCTACCTCGACCCGGCCAGCGCCTTCGTGGGTTACGCCGGCGCGGTCGCCGTCAACCAGGCGCTGGGCGGCTCGCTCGACAACTTCAAGCCCGCGCTCGACTGGTTCCGCAAGCTCAAGGCGAACCAGCCGATCGTGCCGAAGCAGACCGCCTATGCGCGCGTACTGTCGGGCGAGATCCCGATCCTGATCGACTACGACTTCGACGCCTATCGCGCCGAGTACAAGGACCACGCCAACGTCGCCTTCGTGATCCCGGCCGAGGGCACCATCTCGGTGCCCTATGTGATGAGCCTTGTGAAGAACGCGCCGCACGCGGCCAACGGCCGGAAGGTGCTCGACTTCGTGCTGTCCGACGAAGGTCAGAAGCTGTGGGCCAATGCCTACCTGCGCCCGGTGCGAGCGCAGGCGATCAGCCCCGAGCTGGCCGCCAGGTTCCTGCCGGCCAGCGACTACGCGCGCGCCAGGCCGGTCGACTTCGGCAAGATGGCGGCGGGCCAGCAGGCCTTCGGCCAGCAGTACCTGCAGACCATGCAATGAGGAGCGGCGGCGAGATGCGCGACCTGGGCTTCCCGCTGCGCTGGCGCCTCGCGCTGCTCGCGCCGGCGCTGGCGGTGTTCACCGCGTTCTGGCTGCTGCCGATGGTGGTGCTGGTGCGCGTCTCGGCCGAGGGCGGCTTCGTGTCGACCTACCTCGCGCTCCTCGCCAATGCCCGCTACATGAAGAGCCTGGCCTCGACGGTCGCGCTGTCGGCGGCGGTCACGCTCGCCACGCTGGCGCTCTCCACCCTGGCCGGGCTGCTGCTGGCGCGCCGCGAGTTCGCGGGCAAGCGCGCGCTGGTGGCCCTGCTGACCTTCCCGCTCGCGTTCCCCGGCGTGGTGGTCGGCTTCATGGTGATCATGCTGGCGGGCCGGCAGGGGCTGGTCGGCATGCTGTCGGCGAAGCTGACCGGCGACAAATGGGTGTTCGCCTATTCGGTGGCGGGCCTGTTCGTCGGCTACCTGTATTTCTCGATTCCGCGCGTGATCGTCACCGTGATCGCCTCGGCCTCGAAGCTCGACCCCTCGCTGGAGGAAGCCGCGCGCTCGCTCGGCGCCTCGGCCTGGCGCGTGTTCGCCGACATCGTGCTGCCCGCGCTGGCGCCGGGCCTGATCGCCTCGGGCGCGATCTGCTTCGCCACCTCGATGGGCGCCTTCGGCACCGCCTTCACGCTGGCCACCGAGCTCGACGTGCTGCCGATGACGATCTACACCGAGTTCACGCTGAACGCGAACATCGCCACCGCCGCCGGCCTGTCGATCGTGCTCGGCATCGTCACCTGGGCGGTGCTCGCGCTCGCGCGCAGCCTGACCGGGCAGGCCGCGGCGGCCGCCTGACTTCATCGAGGACCCCGCCCCGACCATGACCACGCTCCCGCCCCCGGCCGGCCTCGATGCCGAGCAGGCCGCGCCGCCCGATCGAAGCCGCGCAAGCGGCGCGCTTCGAGGCCCGCTTTACAGCCCGCCTCACAGCCCACGACGCGGCCCGCTGCGCGCCCTGCCGAGCGGGCGCAGCCTCGCGGCCGCCGCGCAATGGGCCGTCACGCTCGGCCTGTGCGCCTTCCTGATCATCCCGATCGGCATGTCGGTGCTGGCCGGGCTGACCGTCAACTATTTCCGCGGCCCGTCGAGCGGCCTCACGCTGCGCTGGCTCGGCGAAGTCTGGGCCCAGTACCAGGGTTCGGTCTGGCTGTCGCTCGAGGTGGCCGCCGCCACGCTCGCGCTCACGCTGGTCACCGGCGTGCCGGCCGCCTATACGCTGGCGCGCAGCCGCCATCGCCTGGCACGCCTCGCCGAGGAGGCGCTGGTGCTGCCGATCGCGCTGCCGGGCCTGGCCTCGGCGCTGGCCCTGCTGATCGTCTATGGCGGCTTCTCGTCGTTTCGCACCAGCCTGTGGTTCATCGTGGTCGGCCACGTGGTGTTCACGCTGCCCTTCATGGTCCGCGCGGTGGCGGCGGTAGCCGCGCGCGCCGACCTGCGCACGCTGGAGGAAGGCGCCGCCAGCCTCGGCGCCTCGTTCGCCACGCGCTTTTTCACCATCGTGCTGCCCAACCTGCGTCCCGGCATCGTGGCCGGCGCGCTCGCGGTGCTGACGCTGTCGATCGGCGAATTCAACCTGACCTGGATGCTGCACACGCCCGACACCAAGACGCTGCCGGTGGGCCTGGCCGATACCTATGCCTCGATGCGCATCGAGATCGGCAGCGCCTACACGATCCTGTTCCTGCTGATGACGCTGCCGCTGCTGGTGGCGATGCAATGGCTCGGCGTCGACGCGACCGGCACGCGCGTCGACGCCGGCGCCGCGCGCAAGTCGCGCAAGCCTTCCGCCTGACCTCTCACCGCCCCCTGCCCGACGATGAAGCTCGATTCCATCCCCGTCACGCTGACGCGCTGCGCCAAGACCTTCCGCGACACGCGCGTGCTCGAACCGCTGGACCTGACGATCGGCGCCGGCGAAACCCTGGTGCTGCTGGGCCCTTCCGGCTGCGGCAAGACCACCACCTTGCGCATGATCGCCGGGCTCGACCGGCCCGACGCGGGCGGCGCCATCCACTTCGGCGACGAGGACGTGACGGCCCTGCCGATCGAGCGGCGCCAGGTCGGCATGGTGTTCCAGAGCTACGCGCTGTTCCCGAACCTGACGGTGCGCGGCAATGTCGGCTACGGCCTGAAGATCCGCCGCACCGCGGCGGCCGCGCTGCGCGAGCGCGTCGACGAGCTGCTGGCGATGATGCAGCTCGGCGCGCATGCCGACAAACCCGTCACCGAGCTGTCGGGCGGCCAGCGCCAGCGCGTCGCGCTGGCCCGCGCGCTGGCGGTGCGCCCGCGCGTGCTGCTGCTCGACGAGCCGCTGACGGCGCTCGACGCCAAGCTGCGCGACACCCTGCGTCGCGACATGAATGCCCTGCTGCGCGAACTCGGCGTGACCACCGTCTACGTCACGCACGACCAGGCCGAGGCGATGGAGCTGGGCGACCGCATCGTGGTGATGGGCGCCGGGCGCATCGAGCAGATCGGCACGCCGCGCGACATCTACTACCGCCCGGCCAGCCGCGCGGTGGCGCAGTTCATCGGCACGCTCAACCGCATCGAGGGCGTCTGGCGCGACGGCGCGCTGGTCACCACCGGCGGCGCGGTGCCGAGCGATCGTCAGGCTTCCGAACTGTTCTTCCGCCCCGAGGACGCCCAGCTGGTCGATCCCGGCACGGCGCCGCTGCGCGGCTCGGTGGCCGGCTGCGCCTTCCTCGGCGAACGCACGCGCCTGACGATCGAGCAGGCCGCGCCCGACGCGCTGGTGATCGACGTTCCCGGCCGGATCGCGCTCGCGCGCGGCACCGCCGTCGGCCTGGCGATCGCCCCCGAGGGGCTGATCGCGCTTCCCTGACCCCGCACAAGTACCCACGAGGATTTCCCCATGTTGCTCGCCCAGATCAGCGACCTGCACATCAAGCGCCCGGGCGCGCTCGCCTATCGCCGCGTCGATACCGCCGCGAGCCTGGCGCGCACCGTCGCGCGCCTGAACGCGCTGGTGCCGCGTCCCGACGCGGTGCTGGTGACCGGCGACCTGACCGACTTCGGCCACGACGACGAGTACCAGCACCTCAAGCGCCTGCTCGCGCCGCTCGAGATCCCCTATTACCTGCTGATCGGCAACCACGACGAGCGCGGCGCGCTGCGGCGCGTGTTCGCCGAGCGCGCCGAGCTGCAGGGCGGCGAGTTCGTGCAGTACGCGCTCGACCTGGGCCCGCTGCGGGTGATCGCGCTGGATTCGCAGATCACCGGCCAGAGCGCCGGCACGCTGTGCGAGGCGCGCCTCGACTGGCTCGCACGCGAGCTGGAGGCCGCCGCCGGGCGCCCGACCGTGGTCGCCCTGCACCATCCGCCGTTCGCCTCGGGCATCGCCCACATGGATCGCCAGCGGCTCGATCCCGAAGCCGCGCGCCGGCTCGATGCGCTGCTGCGCGTCCATCCGAACGTCGAGCGTGTGCTGTGCGGGCACGTGCATCGCACCATGTTCGCGCGCTTCGGCGGCACCGTCGCCCTGGCGGTGCCGGCGCCCGCGCACCAGGTGGCCTTCGACCTGCGCCCGGACGGCCCCTCGGCCTTCGCGATCGAGCCGCCGGCCTTCGCCGTGCATCGCTACGATCCCGTCGAGGGCCTGGCCACCCATCATGTGTATGTCGACGACAGCGACGGCCCGCATCCGTTCTACGACGCCTCGGGCGCGCTGATCGACTGAAACGGCAGAAGGCGGGACGAGGACGCGCCTCGCCGTGCACGCGGCGCGGGAAGCCGGCCCGGCGGCCCAGGATGCCGACGCGACGCGAGCCCGGCACCGGCAGAGTTCACGGCGCTCCGGTATGATCGGCAGCCTCGCCGGCGCGGCCGTCCTCGCGCTGCCCCGGCCCCGCCGTTCCGGCGCGCCCGGCTTCGCGCGCCCCGCTTCGTCCCGATCGCCCATGTCCACGCCGCCTTCCGCCATCGCCTCGCCGTCCGCCGCCCATCGTCACTACTCGCGCGGCCTGCTGCTCCTGCTCGCGACCATCGCGGGCGTGTCGGTCGCCAACATCTACTACAACCAGCCGCTGCTCGGCGCGCTGCGCCTGTCCTTCCCCGACGGCGCGGCCTGGATCGGCGTGGTGCCGACGGCCACCCAGCTCGGCTACGCGGCCGGCATGCTGCTGCTCGCGCCGCTGGGCGACCGCTTCGACCGCCGCAAGCTGATCCTGCTGCAGATCGCCGGGCTGTCGGTCGCGCTGCTGGTGGCGGCCGCCGCGCCGGCGCTGCCGGTGCTGGCCGCGGCCAGCCTGGCGATCGGCGTGCTGGCCACCATCGCCCAGCAGGCGGTGCCCTTCGCGGCCGAGATCGCGCCGCCGGCCGAACGCGGCGCGGCGGTCGGCACGGTGATGAGCGGCTTGCTGCTGGGGATCCTGCTGGCGCGCACGGCGGCCGGCTTCATCGCCGAATATCTCGGCTGGCGCGCGGTGTTCTGCGCCTCGGTGGCGGCGCTGCTGGCGCTGGCGGTGGTGATCATGCTGCGCCTGCCGCGCAGCACGCCGACCTCGACGCTGCGCTATCCGCAACTGCTGGCCTCGCTCTGGCACCTGGCGGTGGAACTGCGCGAGCTGCGCTACGCGGCGGCCACCGGCGCGGCCATGTTCGCCGCGTTCAGCGCCTTCTGGCCGGCGCTCACCCTGCTGCTGGCCGGCGCGCCCTTCCATTACGGGCCGCAGGCGGCCGGGCTGTTCGGCGCGGTCGGCGCGGCCGGCGCGCTGGCCGCGCCCTATGCCGGCAAGTCGGCCGACAAGCGCGGGCCGCACGCGGTGATCGCGCTCGGCATCTGGCTGGTGGCGATCTCGTTCGCGATCTTCGCGGTCTCGGCCAGTTCCCTGGCGGGGCTGGTGATCGGCGTGATCGTGCTCGACGTGGGCGTGCAGGCCGCGCAGATCTCGAACCAGTCGCGCATCTATGCGCTCAAGCCCGAGGCGCGCAGCCGCGTCAACACGGTCTACATGGTCTGTTATTTCATCGGCGGCGCGATCGGCTCATCGGCCGGCGTCGAGGCCTGGCATGCCGGGGGATGGCTGGGTGTGAGCGTGGTGGGGCTGTTGTTCGCCTGCCTGGCCGGCGCGATCCATCACTTCGGCGCGCGCCGCCGGGCTTGAGCGGAGCGGGCCGCCGCGAACCCGGCCCTGCCGGCTCGGCTGCCGCGAATCGGCAGGCGCTGCCGGGAGCCGACGGCGGGCGGCGGGCGCGCTTGCCCGTGAATCGGGCCGGGTTGCCCGAGCCTGTCCGGATCTCGCGGCCCCGAGCATGATCCTGAGGAATCCGTGCATCGCAGGCCGCCTGGGGCCGCCCCGAGCCGGCCGAGGCCGCGCGCCCTACTTCACCGCCTTGCGCGCCGGATCGCAGACGAAGGACAAGCCCACGCTGCCGAGGATCGCCAGCGTCGCGATCACGGTGGCGGCCGTGACCGGCTCGCCGAGCAGCAGCGCACCCAGCGCCACCGCGACGATCGGGTTCACGTACATGCAGCTGCTGGCCAGCACCGGGCTGGTGTTGCGGATCAGGTAGCCGTAGGCGACATACGCGATCATGGTGCCGAAGATCATCAGGTACAGGAACGCGAAGGTCGGCAGCACCGCCCACTGCACGCTGCGCTCGCCGAGGAACATCGCGGCGATGGTCGACATGGTGCCGCCCAGGCCGATCTGCAGCGAGGTGGACAGGAACAGGTCGCTGGGCAGCTTGAGGCGGCTCGACAGATGCACGCCGCCGGCCCAGAACAGGCCGCCGCACAGCACCGAGATGCTGCCCAGCGTGGAGCCCGGCGTGGACGGCCCGCCCGAGTTCAGGATCACGATGCCGACCATGCCGAGCCCGACCGCCACCCACTCGCCGCGCGCGACCTGGCGCCCGGCGATGGCGGCGATCACGGTGGCGAACAGCGGCACGGTAGCCACCATCACGGCCGCCGAGCCGCTGCTGACGGTGCGCATGCCGAGCGCGATCAGCCCCGAGGAGGCCGCCACCAGCATGGTGCCGACGATGCCGGCGTTGCGGATCTCGACCAGGCTGGGCATCACCGGCTTGCGTCGCATCGCGAACACGAACAGGCCGATGCCGGCCAGGCCGTTGCGCATGCCCGAGAGCAGCAGCGGCGGAAACGACTCGAGCGCGATATGCAGCGCCAGGTAGGTCGAGCCCCAGACGAAATAGATGAAGGCCAGCGCCAGCGCGATGCGCCCGCCGCGGCTTTGCGGCAGGCGGATGCGGACTCGCCCCGCGATGGCGAGCAGACGGTCGAGCAGGGTCATGGCTCAGCTCGGCTCGTTGGCGGATCGGGAAGACGGGACGGATCGAGGGCCCGGCATGGCAGCGGCAGTGGCAGCCGCAGTGGCAGTGGCAGCCGCAACCCAGGCGGCGGGCAGCGCGGCGAAACCATCGTGGCGGGCAATGCGGACGTGCGAGGGCGACCGGCGCGAAGCCGATGCGGCGGGGAAAAACGAGCGGGACGGCATGTCGTCGAGAACGGAACCGGAGAAGTCGAACTGACCCAGAAGAATGGGCGCGCCGCGACCGACGGCGCCTTTGAAAGCATTATGCATGACAGCCAGGAAGGCGAATCGGGGTCAATCAGGAAAAGCTCGACGCTGACGTTTCGGCGCGACAGCCCCCGCTCCCCCTTGTCGCGACCCGACGCGAATCTGCCGCAAAACGACAGCCGCCGCCGCATTTCAAACAATCCCGGCAAGACCCCGCGCGCCAGGCCCGCCGGCCCTGCCCGGCGAATTCGGCGGCGCGCCGGCCAAGCGAGCGGTTGAAACCTCGGCCGTCCGGGTGTATCGTTCGCCCTTGCTAACGCGGGGGTCCTGCGTTGCGCCATTCGGAATGCGGCGCATCGCGGGTGAGAAATACCCTTTGAACCTGATCTGGATAATGCCAGCGCAGGGAAGCGTACGGGCCTCGCCACACGTGGTACCTCCGGCCGGCCTGCCGCCCTCTCTCGTCTCCTGCTTAGCGCCCCACATCAGGAGATGACCGCATGAATGCCAACCCGAAGTTCCTGTCCGCCGATGCCCGCGTCGACGCCGCCGCGATCGCCCCGCTGCCGAATTCCCGCAAGGTCTACGTGACGGGCTCGCAGCCCGACATCCGCGTGCCGATGCGCGAGATCACGCAGGCGGACACGCCGACCGGCTTCGGCGGCGAGAAGAATCCGCCGATCTACGTCTACGACACCTCGGGCCCCTATACCGACCCGGAAGCCAGCATCGACATCCGCTCGGGCCTTCCGGCGCTGCGCCAGGGCTGGATCGAGTCGCGCGGCGACACCGAGACGCTGGACGGCCTGAGCAGCGCCTACGGCCGCGAGCGCGCCGCCGACGCGGCCACCGCCGAGCTGCGCTTCCCCGGCCTGCACCGCCAGCCGCGCCGCGCGCAGGCCGGCAGGAACGTGACGCAGATGCACTACGCGCGCCAGGGCATCGTCACGCCGGAGATGGAATACATCGCGATCCGCGAGAACCAGCGCCGCGCCGAATACCTCGCCAGCCTCGAGGCGAGCGGCCCGAACGGCGCCAAGCTGGCCGCCATGATGGGCCGCCAGCACCGCGGCCAGGCCTTCGGCGCCGCCGCCTTCGGCGAGAACCCGCTGGGCGAGATCACGCCCGAGTTCGTGCGCGAGGAAATCGCGCGCGGCCGCGCCATCATCCCCGCCAACATCAACCACCCGGAATCGGAGCCGATGATCATCGGCCGCAACTTCCTGGTGAAGATCAACGCCAACATCGGCAACTCGGCCGTCACCTCCTCGATCGGCGAGGAAGTCGACAAGATGACCTGGGCGATCCGCTGGGGCGGCGACACGGTGATGGACCTCTCCACCGGCAAGCACATCCACGAGACGCGCGAGTGGATCATCCGCAACAGCCCGGTGCCGATCGGCACGGTGCCGATCTACCAGGCGCTGGAGAAGGTCAACGGCAAAGCCGAGGACCTGACCTGGGAGATCTTCCGCGACACGCTGATCGAGCAGGCCGAGCAAGGCGTCGACTACTTCACGATCCACGCCGGCGTGCGCCTGCAATACGTGCCGCTGACCGCCAACCGCATGACGGGCATCGTCTCGCGCGGCGGCTCGATCATGGCCAAGTGGTGCCTCGCGCATCACAAGGAAAGCTTCCTCTACGAGCACTTCGAGGACATCTGCGAAATCATGAAGGCCTACGACGTGAGCTTCTCGCTCGGCGACGGCCTGCGCCCCGGCTCGATCTACGACGCCAACGACGAGGCCCAGCTCGGCGAGCTCAAGACGCTGGGCGAGCTCACCCAGATCGCCTGGAAGCACGACGTGCAGGTGATGATCGAAGGCCCGGGCCACGTGCCGATGCAGCTGATCAAGGAGAACATGGACCTGCAGCTCGACTGGTGCAAGGAAGCGCCGTTCTACACGCTCGGGCCGCTGACCACCGACATCGCGCCGGGCTACGACCACATCACCTCGGGCATCGGCGCGGCGATGATCGGCTGGTTCGGCACCGCGATGCTCTGCTACGTGACGCCCAAGGAGCACCTGGGCCTGCCGAACAAGGACGACGTCAAGGAAGGCATCATCACCTACAAGCTGGCGGCGCACGCGGCCGACCTGGCCAAGGGCCATCCGGGCGCGCAGGTGCGCGACAACGCGCTGTCCAAGGCGCGCTTCGAGTTCCGCTGGGAGGACCAGTTCAACCTCGGCCTCGATCCGGACAAGGCGCGCGAATTCCACGACGAGACCCTGCCCAAGGATTCGGCCAAGGTCGCGCACTTCTGCTCGATGTGCGGCCCGCACTTCTGCTCGATGAAGATCACGCAGGACGTGCGCGACTTCGCGGCGAAGCAGGGCGTGTCGGAAAGCGAGGCGCTGAAGAAGGGCATGGAAGTCAAGGCGGTCGAGTTCGTCAAGACCGGCGCCGAGATCTACCACCGCCAGTGAGCGGCACCGGCGCGGCCGTTGCCGCGCGCGGGATCTCCCCCGCGCGCGGCCTCGCGCTGCGCCGCAGCATGCGCGGCCTCCGGGGCGCGGCCGATGCAAGCCGCGTACCCGCGGCGATACATTTGATTACGCCGGAAAAGAGGCTTAACAAGTCCTTACAGCAGCCGGTTCGCGGCTCCTCTAGATTGATAGTGTCGCGTGCGAATCGGATTTCCCGGGCCGCGCGCCACGACTCACTCTTCACTCTTTCCGAGGACACACCATGAACTCGATCCGACGTGTTGGGATAGGGGCGCTGCTGGTCGCCACCATCGCGAGCCTGTCGGCCTGCGACTCGATGACGACGCGCCAGCGCGATACGGCGATCGGCGCCGGTGTCGGCGGCGTGGCCGGCGCAGCCATCGGCGGCAGCGCGCTGTCGACGCTGGGCGGCGCGGCCGCCGGCGGCATCATCGGTAACCAGGTCGGCAAGTAAGTGCCCGCCCGGGCTTGAACCGGTTGGTCGACCCGCCCGCGCGTTCGCGGGCGGATCGACTCGTCCTGCCGCCCTCACTCCCCTACAGTTCGCCTCGTGACACGATGCGGGCTCGCGCGTGTTGAAATCTGCCGTTACTGTTTCACACAGCGTTTCATGCGCGACGCGCCTAAGCTCCCCGTATCGCCACCGTCACAGGACGCCTCCGTCCGGAGGTCCGCCATGAAAACCCGCACTTTCGTCGCCGCCGGCCTCGCCACCGTCGCCCTCGCCGGCTGCTATTACCCTTACGGCTATTACCCAGCCGGCGGTTATTACGCCGCCACGCCGGTCGCGCCCGCCGCGACCGATCCGACCTACCCGGCACCGGCCTACAACACCGCGCCGGCCTATGTCGCGCCCGCCTATCCGGCCTATTACCCGGCCTACCCGGCGCCGGCCTACTATCCGGCCTATGGCGGCTGGTGGGGGCCGTCGGTCTCGCTGGGCTTCCGCTTCGGCGGAGGCGGCTACTGGGGACACGGCGGACGCTGGGGCGGCTGGCACGGCCATCGTTGAGCCTCGCGAGCGCGGGCGGCCGGTTCGCCTCGCCCGCGCCTGAGCGATCGCGGCCGCGCCGCCGTGCGTGGCCCGATCCATCGTCAGCGTGGCGCGCCGGGCGCCCGCTCGTGCGTGCGGCTGCGAGAGCCGGCCTTCGGAGTTCAAGGCCCTTCGCCTTGCCACGCGCCCCCACGTGCCCCACCTACCGCCTTCCCCGGCCAGCCGGCCAGCCGGCCTCGACGATTCCTCAGACCTATCTCCACCTTTTTGCCATTTCATCCGTTCCTGTAACATCGGCGGCCGGCGCGGCGCTACCATGCCTCGGCATCCCGCGCCCCCATTCGAGCCCGCCATGTCCACCCGCCATCTCTCGCTGCTGATCCTGCTCGCCGCCTTCTGGGGCGCCTCGTTCCTGTTCATCCGCGTCGGCGTGGCCGACTTCGGCGTCGCCCCGCTGATGGTGCTGCGCGTCGGCTTCGGCGCGCTGTTCCTGCTGGTGCTCGCGCTGGCGCGCAACGGCGCGGCCGGACTGGCGCGCACGCTGCGCCGCCATGCCTGGCCGCTGCTGGTCTGCGGCCTGCTCAACTCGGCCGCGCCGTTCTGCCTGTTCGCCTTCGCCGAGTTGACGCTGCAGGCCGGCATCACCTCGGTGATCAATGCCACCGCGCCGCTGTGGGCCGCGGTGGTGGCCTATCTCTGGCTCGGCGAACGGCTCTCGATGCCGCGCGTATTCGGCCTGGTGGTCGGTTTCGCGGGCGTGCTGCTGCTGGTCGGCAACCAGGTGCTCGCGCCCGAGGGCAGCACCGGCGGCGCGAGCGCCGGCGCCACCGCGCTGGCCGCCGCGGCCGCGCTCGGCGCGACCCTGCTGTACGGGATCGCCGCCAACTACACCAAGCGCAAGCTGTCCGGCGTCGACCCGCTGATCAACGCGACCGGCACCATGAGCGGCGCCACGCTGTTGCTGCTGCCCTTCGCGCTGGCCACCTGGCCGGCCGCGCCGGCCTCGGCGCAGGCCTGGGGCGCGGTGATCGCGCTCGGCATCCTGTGCACCGGCGTCGCCTACCTGATCTTCTTCTACCTGATCGCGCATGTCGGGCCGTCGCGCACCATCACCGTGACCTTCGTGATCCCGATCTTCGGCATCCTGTGGGGCGCGCTGTTCCTCGGCGAAACAGTCGCGCCGATCATGCTCGCCGGCTGCGCGGTGGTGCTGCTCGGCACCGCGCTCGCGACCGGCGCGATCCGGCGCATCCCGGGCTTCGGGTCGGCACGCGACACGGCAGCCTGAGCCGCGATGCGCGGCCGCGACGTTCCGCATCCGCGCCGCGCATCGCCACTGCAACGCTGCCTTTCTTTTTCCGCGCTTTCCCCGCGCTTTCCGGCTTTTTCGACACTTCAATCGTTTGCGCCCGGGCTTTCGCGCACGGCCGGCCAGCTCCGCGCCGAGGGCCCCGCATGCGGCCGAACAACAGGTGTGCGAAGCGTCGATGATTCGCAGCGCCGAGCATTTTCCGTGCTCGTCCATTCGGTGTAGAGTACGTGGGCACGCGACGCGGCGGCCTCCGCGCCAACCCGGCCGGCCGCGCGCTGCCACACACAGCCTCACGCAGCCTCGGGTAGCCACACACGACCGCGCGGTGCCGCCGCCGATCCCCCCGGATCGCACGACGCCCGCCCCCACCGAACTCACGCGCAATGCGACCGTCCGCCGAACTGACGCTAGACCATCTCGTCAGCCTGCTCGTATCCGACGGTGCCGGCGGCTGGACCGCCAACTATCGCGGCATGCGCCTGACCTCGGCATTCCAGCCGGTACTCTCGATCACGCACCGGCGCATCGTCGGCTACGAGGCGCTGGTGCGCGCGCAGGCTTCGAGCGATGCCTCGCTGGAACCGGAAGCGCTGTTCGCGCTCGCGCACACGCGCGGCGACGCCCCGTTGCTCGATCGCATGACGCGCTGCCTGCACGCGGCCAATTTCGCCGCGCAGGACCCTGGCCACGGCTGGCTGTTCCTCAACGTGATGCCGCAGATGCTCGACTCGGGCAGCGCGCAGCGCGAATCGATCGACGAGCTCTGCGCGCATTTCTCGCTGCCGCCCACCCGCGTGGTGCTCGAGGTGATCGAGCAGCCGGTGCGCGACGAAGCCGCGCTGGCGCGCACCATCGACCGCATCCAGCATCGCGATTTCCTGATCGCGATCGACGATTTCGGCACCGGCTTCTCGAACTTCGACCGCGTCTGGCAGGCGCATCCCGACATCGTCAAGCTCGACCGCTCGCTGGTCGAGCGCGCGCAGCAGCCCGGCGACGCGCGCCGCAACATCCGCCACCTGGTGACCATGCTGCATCAGGCCGGCGCGCTGGTGCTGGCCGAGGGCATAGAAACCACCCACGCGCTGCAGGTGCTGATGGATGCCGACGTCGACTTCGTGCAGGGTTTCCTGTTCGGGCAGCCCGATGCCTCGCTGGCACGGGCCGGCGCAGGCAGCACGCGCCATATCGACGAGGCATGGGCGCGGCACGCCGCGCGCCGCGAGGCGCGGGCGCTGCGCAACGGCCCCTGTTTCGGCGAGCTCGAGCGGCGGCTGCTGGCGGCCGCGCAGGCCTGGCTCGCGAATGGCGAGCTGGCCGCCGCGGCCGCGCCGCTGTTCGAGCTGCCCGAGATCCGGCGCGTGTTCGTGACCGACCCGCAGGGCCGCCAGCCGGCCCCCTCGATCGCGCGCCCCGACGCGGTCTCGCCGACCCAGGCGGCGCGCCTCGCGCCGCTGTTTCCCGACACCGACAGCAACTGGTCGCGCCTGCCGGTCTGGCAGCGCGCGATGCAGACGCCGGGTCGCGTGATCATGGCCGGCCCGCAGCATTCGCTGACCGAGGGGCGCAACGCCTGGGCGGCGGCGCTCGCGGCGAGCGCACCGCAAGGCAGCGAGGTGAAGGTGGTGCTCTGCGTGGAGTTCGTGTCGGACCCGCACGACGACGGCGACGCATTCGAGGCGGCCGACGAAGCCTGAGCCGCGTTCATGCGCGCCGTTTCCTCGCGATTCGAGCCGCAACCGGCTCGATGCCTCAATCCACGACCTTGCCCCGCCCGGCCTTGACGGTCCCGCGCCGGTTCTTCGCATCGAGCCGGCGCTCCTTCGAGGCGCGCGTCGGCCGCGTCGCCACCCGCGCGCGGCGCACCACGGCGACACTCGCGATCAGCGCGTCGAGCCGCGCCAGCGCGGCCACGCGGTTCTGCTCCTGGGTGCGATATTCCTGCGACTTCAGCACCACCACGCCGTCGCGCGTGATGCGCTGGTCGGACAGCGCGAGCAGGCGCTCCTTCAACAGCTCGGGCAGGGAGGAGGCGCGGATGTCGAAGCGCAGGTGGATCGCGCTCGACACCTTGTTGACGTTCTGGCCGCCGGCGCCCTGCGCGCGCATCGCCGAGAGTTCGACCTCGGCGGGATCGAGCGTGTAGCGGATCATGTTCCGTTCTCCTGATCGACTGTCTTGCCGGCGCCGGCGCTCGCGTGCCGCGCGGCGGCCTCGGCGATCCGCGCGGCGAGGCCCGAGTCGCGCTGGGTGCGCGTGGCGATTGCCTGCGCCAGCACCGTGCGCGGCCCGATCACCTGCACCCGCGAACGCGCGCGCGTGATCGCGGTATAGACCAGCTCGCGCGACAGCACGCGCCCGAACGCGGCCGGCAGGACCAGCGCCGCCTCGTCGAACTCCGAACCCTGCGACTTGTGGACCGTCAGCGCGAAGGCCGTATCGTGCGGCGGCAGCGCGGCCGGCGAGACCGCGCGCGCCTGCCCGTCGGCGCCGCGGAACCAGACCCGCAGCGCGCCGCGCGCATCGGGCAGCGCGATGCCGATATCGCCGTTGAACAGGCCGAGCGCGTAGTCGTTGCGCGTGACCATCACGGGCCGGCCCGCGAACCAGTGCGCGCCGACCGCGAGCGGCACGCGCACCGCGCGACGCACCTGGGCGGCGACGCGCTGGTTGACCTCGTCGGCGCCGCGCGCGCCGCTGCGGGTGGCGCACAGGATGCGGAAGCGGTTCAGCGCGTCGAACAGCGGCAGCGGATCGGGCTCGGCCGTGGCGAGCGCGGCGCGCAAGGCCTCGCCATAGGCGTCGAAACCGTGCGCGAGGCGCTCGATGGTGGCCACGGACAAGGCGTCGCCGCTGTCGTCGTAGTAGCGCGCGGCCGCGCCGGCTTCAGTCGACAAGGCATCGAGCGCGTCTTGCGCCGCGCCGCGGCGGATCGCCAGCGACAGCCGGCCGATCGGCGAATCGAGGCCGAAGCGGTAGTTGCGTTCGAGCCAGACGACGCAGTCGGCCAGGGGGGAGATGGCACCGACGGGAGGTGCCGGTTCGAGTCCGGTCCCCGGCACCCAAGTTCGCGCCTCCCGATTCATCGCGGCGCCCGCGACATCCTGCTCGTCGATCCGCCAGGCATCGAGCCAGCCCAGTTCCTCGGGCTCGATCCAGGCATCGAGCGGCGCGCCCGCGAAGCTGTCGATCGATACCGCGGGCAGCGCGACCGGCTCGACGATCGGCGCCTCGTCGAAATCGAACAGGGAGGCCTGCGCGCGCGGCTGTTCCGCCAGTACCCGCTGGGGCCCACCGCCGCGCACGTGATCGGCTACATCGGCCGGATCTCGAAGCGCGACCAGGACAAAATCGACGCGATGAGCGACGAGAACGACAGCGATCCCGAGCATTACGATCCGCGTCGCGACGCCAACAACTACAAGGGCACCGACTACATCGGCAAGATCGGCGTCGAGCAGAGCTACGAGACCGACCTGCACGGCATCACCGGCTTCGAGGAGGTCGAGGTGACCGCCGGCGGGCGCCCGGTGCGCACGCTCTCGCGCACCCAGGCCACGCCCGGCAACAACCTGGTGCTGTCGCTCGACATCGGCCTGCAGCAGGTGGCCGAGCAGGCCTTCGCCGGCAAGCGCGGCGCGCTGGTGGCGATCGAGCCGGCCACCGGCGACGTGCTGGCCTTCGTGTCCTCGCCGAGCTTCGATCCCAACTCCTTCGTGGACGGCATCGACCAGCAGACCTGGGACGAGCTCAACAACTCGCCCGACAAGCCGCTGCTGAACCGCCCGCTGCACGGCACCTACCCGCCCGGCTCGACCTACAAGCCCTTCATGGCGCTGGCCGGCCTGGAGCTGGGCAAGCGCACGCCGGGCTGGGGCTTCCAGGATCCCGGCTACTTCACCTTCGGCGGCCACACCTTCCGCAACGACGTGCGCTCGGGCCAGGGCTGGGTGGACATGAACCGCGCCATCATGGTGTCGAACGACACCTATTTCTACATGCTGGCGCGCGACCTGGGCGTCACCAACATCGCCAACTTCATGAAGCCGTTCGGCTTCGGCCAGATCACCGGCATCGACATCCAGGGCGAGGCGCGCGGCGTGCTGCCCTCGCCGGAATGGAAGAAGAAGACCTTCCGCAAGCCCGCGCTGCAGAAGTGGTACGACGGCGAGACCATCAGCCTGGGGATCGGCCAGGGCTACAACTCCTTCACGATCCTGCAGCTGGCGCACGCGATGGCCACGCTGGCCGACAACGGCGTGGTGATGAAGCCCCACCTGGTCAAGGAAGTCGAGAACCCGATCACCCGCGAGCGGCACCTGACGGTGCCCAAGGAAAGCGAGGTGATCCCGCTCAAGCAGGCCGACATCGACGTGGTCAAGCGCGGCCTGGAGAACGTGATCGAGAATCCGTCCGGCACCGCCTACAAGATCTTCCGCGGCGCAGCCTACACGGCGGCCGGCAAGACCGGCACGGCCCAGGTGTTCTCGCTGCAGGGCGCCAACTACCACGGCCACCTGCTGGCCGAGCACCTGCGCGACCACGCGCTGTTTACCGCCTACGCGCCGGCCGACCACCCGCGGATCGCGCTCGCGCTGATCGTCGAGAACGGCGGCTGGGGCGCGCAGTCGGCCGGCCCGATCGCGCGCAAGGTGCTGGACTTCTACCTGGTCGAGCGCCAGAACCCGACCAACGAGGCCGCCGCGGTGGCCGCCGCCGCCTCGGCGACCGAGCCGGTCAGCGCGCCGGTGGTGGGCGACACCACGCGGCCGGTGGAGATCGCCACGGGCTTCACGGCGCTGCCGCAGCCGGTGCCGCCCGCCGCGGCCAGCGGCGCGGAGGCCGCCTCGGGCGCCTCGGCCCCCGTCGGCTCCGGCGCGGCGGGCAGCCCCGGCGCCTCCAGCACCGGCGAGGCCGCCGGCGGCGCCTCGCCCGAACCCGCCAGCGCCGCGAGCGCGGCCCAGATGCGGCGCCTGCCGCGCAAGCCGCATCGCGCCCCCGCCAACCACCCGGCCGCGCCGCCCGCCCCGGCGGCCGCGCGCGACGGGCAGCGCGGCACCCGCCGGCCCGCCGCGGCCGGCACCGACGAATGACGGAGATAGGCATGCAATTCGACAAGCGCGCCTGGCTCGACAAGGCAAAGCAGATGTTCGCGGGCTTCGACCGCCCGCTCGCGCTGATCGTGTTCCTGCTGCTCTGCGTCGGGATCGTCACGCTCTACAGCGCGACCATCGACATGCCGGGCCGGGTCGAGGACCAGCTGCGCAACATCATGCTGACCTTCGTGCTGATGTGGATCATCGCGAACATCCCGCCGCAGACGCTGATGCGCTTCGCGGTGCCGCTCTATACCTTCGGCGTCGCGCTGCTGGTGGCGGTGGCGCTGTTCGGGATGACCAAGAAGGGGGCCAAGCGCTGGCTCAACGTCGGCGTGGTGATCCAGCCCTCGGAGATCCTCAAGATCGCCACCCCGCTGATGCTGGCCTGGTACTACCAGCGGCGCGAGGGCAATATCCGCTGGTACGACTACCTGGTGGCCTTCGCGATCCTGCTGGTGCCGGTCGGCCTGATCGCCAAGCAGCCCGACCTGGGCACCGCGATGCTGGTGTTCGCGGCGGGCCTGTTCGTGATCTACCTGGCCGGGCTGTCGTTCAAGCTGATCGTGCCGGTGCTGGTGGCCGGCGTGATCGCGGTGGCCGCGATCGCCACCTTCGAGGACAAGATCTGCCAGCCGCAGGTGGTCTGGCCGCTGATGCACGACTACCAGAAGCACCGCGTCTGCACCCTGCTCGACCCGACCTCGGACCCGCTCGGCAAGGGCTTCCACACCATCCAGGCGGTGATCGCGATCGGCTCGGGCGGCCCGGTCGGCAAGGGCTACCTGAAGGGTACCCAGGCCCACCTCGAATTCATCCCCGAGAAGCACACCGACTTCATCTTCGCGGTCTATTCCGAGGAATTCGGGCTGGTGGGCGGGCTGGTGCTGCTCACGCTCTACATGGTGCTGATCGCGCGCGGGCTCTATATCGCCGCGCAGGGTTCGACGCTGTTCGGGCGCCTCTTGGCCGGCTCGCTGTCGCTGGGCTTCTTCACCTATGCCTTCGTCAACGTGGGCATGGTCAGCGGCGTGCTGCCGGTGGTGGGCGTGCCGCTGCCCTTCATGAGCTACGGCGGCACCGCGCTGATCACGCTGGGCGTCGCCACCGGACTGATCATGAGCGTCGGGCGGCAGAAGCGGCTGATGAAATCGTAGCGGCCGCGGCCGCCACGATCGGGCTTCGATCAAGCGGCGCTGCGGCGCCGCTTTGTCATTGCGAGGCCGCTTGCGGTGCCTCGGCGGCGGGTGCGGAGGCGGCCGAGGCAGCCGAAGCGGCGGAGGCGGCCGCGACCTGCTTGCGCAGCGCGGTGCTGACTTCCTGGTACTTGAGCGCGGCCACCTCGTCGCCATGCACGGCCGCCGCCGCGTAATAGACGCGCGCGAGGTTGAGGTCGACCGCGACGCCGTCGCCGCCGCGCTCGTAGAACGAGGCCGTCACGTATTGCGCGGTCGGCTCGCCCGCGTCGGCGGCCTTGCGGTACCACTCGAAGGCCTGGTGGTTGTCGCGCGGCGTGCCGCGGCCGTCGAGGAACTGGTTGGCCAGCGCGAGCTGCGCCTCCATGTGGCCCTGCTGCGCCGCCTTCAGGAACCAGCCATGCGCGACGGCCGGGTCGCGCGCCACGAACTGGCCGTCGTCGTACATGGTGCCGAGCACGTACTGCGCTTGCGTCATGCCGGCATCGGCCGCCTGGTTCAGCCAGTGCAGGCCGTCGGCCTGGTTGGCCGGACCGCCTTCGCCCTTGAGCAGCATCATCGCGTAGTCGAACTGCGCGAGCCGGTCGCCGCGACGCGCGGAGCGGCCGAAGCCGGCCAGCGCCGAGGCGTAGTCGCCGGCGTTGTAGTCGGCCACCGCGTCGGCGGTGGCCTTCGAATCCGGGGCCGGCCGGCGCAGCTTGCCGTGCGGCACCGAGCGGCGCGTCGACGATGTGCCCGACGCGCCCGAGGCACTCGCGGCAGCCGGCGCGCTCGATGCTGCCGCATCCGCCGCCCGGGCCGGCTGGCTGGCCGCCAGCATCATGCTCGCCAGGCCTAGCGCGAACGCGGCGCCCGCCGTTCGCATCCGAAAACCGTTCATCTCCTGTCCTCCTGCTGGTCGCGCGCACGCGCAGCGGTTGCCCCGTCACGCGTGTGGCGGAGTCGATTCTTGTAGCGGGGAAGGCGCGCGCGGCGCGAAGCTGGCGCGGGCTCCCGAGCGGGTGGCTGCGCGCGTTGCCGGCAAGCCGGGCAGGCTCGCCCGCATCGCGCGCGCGACGATCTTACCGTGATCAGAATTGTGCTGCCGGAGCCGGCCGCGGGCGGCGCGAAGCGCGGTGCGGCAAGGCGAACGGCGGGACGGCGGCGGGCCCGGGCGGGTGATGCGACGCGGGACGGCCAGGCCAGGGGAAACGAAAACGGGCCGGCGGATGCGGCCCGTGCAGACAAGGATGCGGCGGCGGGGAAGCCGGCGCGCCGGACGACGTGCCGAGCCCGGCTCAGCGCGCCGGATCGCGCTCGACGTCGGCCCAGCAGTTCGGCGTCTCGTACAGGCGCACGCGCTCGAGACGCAGGTTCACGCCGTAGTGGGCGTCGTAGACGTCGGCGAGGATATCGAAGGCCACCGCCGCGAGATTCTCGACGGTCGGGATGCGATCGAGCACCACCGTCTTGTGGTCGGCCATCTTCTCGAGGAAGGAGCGCACCACCTCGTCGCGCGCATAGACCAGGAAGGCGTGGTCCCACTTGCCGACCAGGTGCTCCATGGCGAGCGACTTCACGTCGGCGAAGTCCATCACCATGCCGCGGTCGGGCGCGCCCTCGGTGTCGACCAGGTCGCCGCGCAGCGTGATTTCGAGCACGTAGCGATGGCCATGCAGGTTGCGGCACTGGCTGCGGTGGTCGGGGATGCGGTGGCCCGCATCGAATTCGAGTTTTCGGGTAATCAGCACGATGAATGAAGCGCGCGGCTCAGGGAATGTTCAGGTATTTGTGGGTCTGCATCGACAGCCGCCATTGCGGATGGCGCTTGCACCAGTCGATCGCGAGCTTCGTGTTGATGTCGCGCGAGGGGCCGTCCATCGGCTGCACCAGGAAGTAGTCGAAGTCGAGCTTGGCGTAGTCGGCCAGGCGCTGGTTGTCCTGCGGGACCACCACCTTCAGCTCGTGCCCCTTGGTGACCACCAGCGGCGCATCGGCCTTCGGGCTCACGCAGATCCAGTCGATCGTCTCGAGCACCGGCAGCGAGCCGTTGGTCTCGATGGCGATCTCGAAGCCCTGTGCGTGCAGCGCGTCGACCAGCGGCTGGTCCAGCTGCAGCATCGGCTCGCCGCCGGTGCAGACCACGAAGCGGTTGGCCTCGCCCTCGGGCCACAGCGAGGCGACCATCGCGGCGAGCTGCTCCGGGGTCTTGAACTTGCCGCCGTTCTCCCCGTCGGTGCCGACAAAATCGGTATCGCAGAAGCGGCACACGGCCGTTTCGCGATCGGCCTCGCGGCCGGTCCACAAATTGCAGCCGGCGAACCGGCAGAACACGGCCGGGCGACCGGCGTTGGCGCCCTCGCCCTGCAACGTGTAGAAGATTTCCTTGACCGTGTACGTCATTCGCTGAGCCGGCGGCGCGAGCCGTCCGTTCCTTTCCCGCGCCTCATGCGGCGCCTGATGCCAGTGATTCCGGGCGATGCGCGAGCGTTCGCGCATCACATCGTGCTGCTTCGTTGGTCTTGCCTGCTTCCTGATTCGCCTTGCTTGCGTACCCTGCCGCTCAGGCCGGCATCTCGGTGACCTGCTCGCCGCTGCGATACGCCTCGTAGCCGCGCTTGCGCAGCTTGCAGGCCGGGCAGGCGCCGCAGCCGAAGCCCCAGTCGTGCAACTCGGCGCGCTCGCCGACGTAGCAGGTGTGGGTCTCGACGCGCACCAGCTCGACCAGCTCGGCGCCGCCCAGTTGCTCGGCGAGGCGCCAGGTATCGGCCTTGTCGAGCCACATCAGCGGCGTCTCGAGCACCATGCGCGTGTCCATGCCGAGATTGAGCGCCACCTGCAGCGCCTTCATGGTGTCGTCGCGGCAATCGGGGTAGCCCGAGAAATCGGTCTCGCACATGCCGCCGACCAGCACCTTCAGCCCGCGCCGATAGGCCAGGGCCGCCGCGATCGTCATGAACAGCAGGTTGCGGCCCGGCACGAAGGTGTTGGGCAGCCCGTTGGCGCTGGTCTCGATCTCGATGGCGCGCGTCATGGCGGTGTCGCTGATCGCGCCGAGCACCGACAGGTCGATCATGTGATCGTCGCCGAGCCGGTTGGCCCATTGCGGAAAGCGCGTGCGCAGCGCCTCGCGCACGCCCTCGCGGCATTCGAGCTCGACGCGATGGCGCTGGCCGTAATCGAAGCCGAGCGTCTCGACCGTCGAATAATGCTCGAGCGCCCAGGCGACGCAGGTCGCCGAATCCTGGCCGCCGGAAAACAGCACGAGCGCGCCGCCTTTAGCGTCTGTCCGAATCACCGTGTACTCCGTATAGGGGGCTCGCGGCGCGCGATGCCCGGGGGACGCCGCCGATGCGTGGCGGGGGCGCCCGCGTGGGCGCTACCGGGCGCGCGGCGCCGCGTCCGCGGCGTGCGGCGGCAGAGCGTCAAACAAAAAAGGACTTGCGGCGCGGAAAACCAGCGTCCTCAAGTCCTTCAAGTCTTTGAGTCGGCAGGGATTTTATCATGCGGCCCGGTATTTCGCCCGGGCGCGGCCATATGCAGCGCCGCATACCGGGAATCGGGCGGCGGCATGTAGCGCGCGCGGATCCCCGGCCTTCAAAAGGGAAAAGGTCCAAAAGCCGTGAAGCTTTTGGACCTTTTCGAATTTGGTGGCCTGGGTCGGAATCGAACCAACGACACGCGGATTTTCAATCCGCTGCTCTACCAACTGAGCTACCGGGCCAACGAAGAAGTGAGAGTATAGCCAGGCCCCATCAACCTGGCAAGCCCCTTTTTAAAAATTCCGCAAAAGCTCAGAGCCCGCCCTCGGTCGGCTTCTTGCCGAGCTCGACGCCGAGCTGCTTGAGCTTGCGATAGAGGTGGGTGCGCTCCAGGCCGGTTTTCTCCGCGACGCGCGTCATGCTGCCGTTCTCGCGCGCCAGGTGGTACTCGAAGTAGGCGCGCTCGAAGGCGTCGCGCGCCTCGCGCAAGGGGATGTCGAACGGGATCGCCGCGGTCTGGCCGGCGAGGCCCGGCACGGCCGGCGCGTCCTCGCCGAGGATCGGCAGCGCGGCCGCCGAGGCCACCGCCGTCGGCCCGGCCGCCGGCTTGGCG
>NZ_VWWC01000262.1:0-6321 GCF_011753175.1 Burkholderia sp. Cy-637
TGGCCGCTCGCGAATTCGAGGCGGCCCGGGCCACGCTCGCCACCGAGCAGGCGCGCATCGCGCCGCTGCTGGCCAGCGCCGGCGCCGCGACGATCGACGAGGCCCTGCCGCTGGCCGCGCGCTCGGACCAGCAACGCCGCCTGCGCGAGGAGATCGAGGCGGCGCAGGCCGCGCTGCTGCGCGACGGCGACGGTCTTCCGCAGGACGAGATTGCCGCCGAGATCGACCGGCACGACCTGGCCGAGGTCCCCGCGCAACTGGAGGCGGCGCGTCGCGAACAGGATGGGCTCAACGCCGCCGCCAGCGAGCTGGCCCGCCGCGAGCTGGAGGCGCGCCAGGCGCTGGCGGCGATCGCCGGCCAGTCGAGCGCGGCGCTGGCCGAGGCGCGGCGCCAGGAGGCGCTGGCCGCGATGGGCGACACCGCCGAGCAGTACATCGAGGCGGCCACCGCGAGCCGCCTGCTGCGCTGGGCGATCGACCGCTATCGCGACCAGAAGCAGGGGCCGATGCTGAGCCGCGCCGGCGAGATCTTCGCGGGCCTCACGCTGGGCGAATTCCTGCGCCTGACCGTCGATACCGAGCGGCAGCCGCCCGAGCTGTCGGCGCGGCGCGCCAGCGGCCGCTCGGTCGAGGTGGGCGGGCTGAGCGAAGGCACGCGCGACCAGTTGTTCCTGGCGCTGCGCATCGCGGCGCTCGAACTGCAGCTCGCGCACAAGGCGGCGCTGCCCTTCGTGGCCGACGATCTCTTCATCAACTTCGACGACACGCGCTCGAAAGCCGGGCTCGAAGCCTTGCGCGAGCTGTCCTCGCGCACCCAGGTGCTGTTCCTCACGCACCACGATCACCTGCTGCCGCTGGTGCGCGAGGTGTTCGGCACGGCGGTGAACGTGGTCGAGCTGCAACGCGAGCGGGTCTGATCCGCGCACGCGAACCGGCGCCGCCAACGCGGGGCGAGCTTATCCTCGCCCCGCATATCCTTAGCTGAAATCGGTCGAACTGCCCCGCGAGGCGATTCCTATACTGTCAGGCGCGCCGCCGGGGCTTCCGGCGGCGCGCCTGACGAAACCCGCACAAGGATGCCCCGCATGAACGCCCCGCACACGATCGCCTCCCGTTCCCGTCTCGATGCCGCGCTGGCCGCGCTGCCGGAACTGGCCAGGCAGATCGGCGAGGGCGCGGCGCAGCGCGAGGCCGATCGCGAGCTGCCCTTCGAGGGTTTCGCGAAGTTTCGCGGCACCGAACTCGGCGCGCTGCGGATCCCGGCCGCGCGCGGCGGGCTGGGCGCCAGCCTGGTCGAGCTGTTCGAGGTGATCGCCACGCTGGCCGCCGCCGATTCGAGCCTCTCGCACGCGCTGCGGCTGCACTACGACGTGACCGAGGCGCTGCGCCTGTCGCCGCGCTCGGCCTCCAACGACCTGCAGGTCGAGCGCGTGCTGTCGGGCGCGATCTTCGGCGGGGCGCTGACTGAGCGCCATACCTCGCGCCCCGGCGAAGTCACCTCCAGCCTGGTGCGCGAGGGCGACCACTTCCTCGCCTCGGGGCGCAAATACTATTCGACCGGCACGCTGTTCTCCGACTACGCGCGCATCAACGTGCAGGGCGAGGACGACGCGCGCGTGGCGATCGTGATCCCGGTGGCGCGCGAGGGCCTGCGCATCGACGACGACTGGGACGGCATGGGCCAGCGCATGACCGCCAGCGGCACCCTGGTGCTCGACCAGGTGCGCGTGGAGCCCGACGAGGTGGTCGAGCGCGACAGCGGCTCGCTGGTGGGCCGCCACGGCGGCGCCTTGCGGCAACTGCACCTGGTGGCGGTGGCGGCCGGCATCGTGCGCAACGTGGCGGCCGACGCGCGCCGCTACGTGATCGAATTCGGGCGCCCGGTGCTGCACAGCCCGGCCGCCTCGGCGCGCGAGGACCATTTCATCCAGCAGGCGGTGGGCGAGCTGACGGCGCACAGCCACGCGATCGACGCGCTGGTGCGCGAGAACGCGCGGGTGCTCGATCGTTCCGCCGACGCGATCGAGGCCGGCGCACCCGAAGCCGATGCCCTGATACTCGAAGGCGCGCTGGCCACCGCGCGCACCCAGCTGGTGGTCAGCAAGCTGGCCCTGCACGCGGCCGAGCGGCTGTTCGAGGTGGGCGGCGCCTCGGCCACCTCGCGGCGCCACAATCTCGATCGCCACTGGCGCAACCTGCGCACGATCTTCAGCCACAACCCGCTGCTGCACAAGGCGCGCGTGGTGGGCGACTACGAGCTGAACGGCACCACCACCCACCTGACCGAAGGCCGCGTGTTCTGAAGCAGGCCGCGCCGCGTCGAACCGAACCCGCGCCGCCTTCGCCATCTCGTCGAGACCGAATCCATGACCCGATCCCGCAGCGGACATCTGGCGCTGGGCGCCTTTCTCTATCCGACCGGCCATCACATCGCGGCCTGGCGGCATCCCGATACGCAGGCCGACGCGGGCGTGGACTTCCGCCATTACGCGCGGCTCGCGCAGGCGGCCGAGGCAGCCAGGTTCGACCTGGTATTCCTGGCCGACGGCGTGGGCACGCGCGGCGACGATGTCGACTACCTGAGCCGCACCGCGCACAGCTACAACGCGCAGTTCGAGCCGATCACGCTGCTCTCGGCGCTGTCCGCCGTGACCGAGCGCATCGGCCTGGTCGGCACGGCCTCGACCAGCTTCAACGAGCCGTATCACATCGCCCGCAAGTTCGCCTCGCTCGATCATCTGAGCGGCGGTCGGGCCGGCTGGAACCTGGTCACCTCGTCGAACCGCCACGAGGCCGAGAACTTCAATCGCGATGAACATTACGCGCATGCCGAGCGCTACGATCGCGCCGGGGAATTCGCCGACGTGGTGCGCGCGCTGTGGGACAGCTGGGACGACGACGCCTTCGTGCGCGACAAGGCGGCCGGCCGTTTCTTCGATCCGGCCGGGCGCCAGGTGCTCGAGCATCGCGGCCGCTTCTTCCAGGTGCGCGGGCCGTTGAACATCCCGCGCGCGCCGCAGGGGCAGCCGGTGGTGGTGCAGGCCGGCTCGTCCGAGGCCGGCAAGCGGCTGGCCGCGCGTACCGCCGAGGTGATCTTCACCGCGCAGCAGACGCTCGACGAGGCGGTGAGCTTCTACGCCGACGTGAAGGGCCGCATGGCCGAATGGGGTCGCGAACCCGACGAGCTGAAGATCATGCCCGGCGTGTTCCCGGTGGTCGGCCGCGACGAGAGCGAGGCGCGCGAGAAGTTCGAGGCCCTGCAACAGTTGATCGACCCGGTGGTGGGGCTGGCCTTCGTCTCGGGCCTGACCGGCGGCTTCGACCTGTCGGCCTATCCCTTCGACGGGCCGATTCCCGAGCTGCCCGAAACCAATGCCAGCAAGAGCCGCCAGGCGCTCACGCTGGAGCTGGCGCGCCGCGAGAACCTGACGATCCGCCAGCTCGCCTTGCGCATCGCCGGCGCGCGCGGCCACTGGCAGGTGATCGGCACGCCGAAGCAGATCGCCGACGCGCTGGAGGAGCGTTTCGTCCACTACGGCGCGGACGGCTTCAACGTGATGGCGCCGACCCTGCCGGGCGGCCTCGACGACTTCATCGCGCTGGTGCTGCCGGAACTGCGCCGGCGCGGCCTGTTCCGCGACGACTACACGGGCACCACGCTGCGCGAGCATCTGGGCCTGAAGCGCCCGGCGCGCCGGCTGGCGGGCGCCGTGGCTCGCGCCGGCGAAGTGGCCGGCACGGCCTGAAGCGGCTTCAGGACGACCTCGCGTGCCTCAGTCGCGCAGGCGCGCGATCGCCTTGATCTCGAACTGGAAGCCATAGAGCCAGGTCACGCCGACCGCCGTCAGGCTCGGATGGGGCGCCTCGCCCCAGTACTTCGGCACCACCTGCCAGACCCGCTCGAAATTCGCCTCGGGATCGACCATGAACACGGTCACGTCGATCACGTCGTCGAAGCTGCAACCGGCCGCCGCGAGGATCGCGTTCAGGTTCTCGAAGGCGCGCGCCACCTGCGCCTCCAGTTCCGGCTCGGGCGAGCCGTCCTCGCGGCTGCCGACCTGCCCGGAAACGAACAGCAACCCGTTGGCGCGCACCGCCGGCGAATAGCGGTTGCGCTCGTACAAGGCCTGCCGTCCCGGCGGGAACACCACATCGCGCTGTCTTGCTGCCTGCGTCATCGATCGACTCCTGGACGATTGGGCCGCTCGCGGCCCGGATGGAAGATGCAGCGATTCTGGCCACGCGCCGCGCCTCGATAAACAGGCAAGCCCATCCATCACTTTTTGTAGAATCCAAACAATCCCGATTCCCTGGAGCACCGATCCATATGGACCGTTTCGACGCGATGCAGGCCTTCGTGCGCGTGGTGGAGGCGGGCAGCTTCACCAAGGCGGCCGAGACGCTGCACATGAGCAAGACCACCGTCACGCAACTGGTGCAGCAGCTCGAGGCGCGGCTGCGCGTGAAGCTGCTCAATCGCACCACGCGCCGGCTCAACGTGACGGCCGACGGCGCGGCCTTCTACGAGCGCGCGCTGCGCCTGCTGGCCGACATGGACGATGCCGAGACCAGCCTGTCGGACGCCTCGGCGCTGCCGCGCGGGCGGCTGCGGGTGGACGTGCCGAGCCCGCTGGCGCGCCTGATCCTGGTGCCGGCGCTGCCGGCCTTCCACGCGCGCTACCCGGATATCCAGCTCGACATGGGCGTGAGCGACCGCCGGGTCGACCTGATCGGCGAGAACGTCGATTGCGTGGTGCGCGGCGGCGAGCTGAGCGACCAGTCGCTGATGGCGCGTCGCGTGGGCGATCTGCAGTTGGGGGTTTATGCGGCGCCGGCCTACCTGGAGCGCATGGGGCGGCCCGCGCATCCGCGCGAGCTGGAGAACACCGCGCATCGCATCGTCGGCTTCCGCTGGGCACGCACCGGGCGCGTATTTCCCTACGCGATGCAGCGCGAGGACGAACGGATCAGCGTGCAGGGCCGTTACGTGCTCGCCGTCGACGACGGCAATGCCTATCTCGCGGCGGGCCTGGCCGGCCTCGGCGTGCTGTGGCTGCCCGACTACATGGCGCGGGCGCCGCGCGCCAATGGCGAGCTGCTGCCGCTGTTCGAGGATTGGCGCCTGGATTCGATGCCGCTCTACGTGGCGTTCCCGCCGAACCGGCATGTCAGCGCGAAGCTGCGCGTGTTCATCGACTGGATCGCGGCGCTGATGGACGAGCATGCGCCCGTGATCGCGCCGCCCCGGGCCGAGGCGCCAGCGCCGGGCGGGGCGGCGCCGCGAACCGCCGGCGCGGCCTGAGCCTGGCGCCGCCTCAGGTCAGCGCGGTGGCGGTCGCCGCGCCTACCGGCGAACCCTCGATCGCCACCGAGGCGCGGCCGTCCGGGCCTACCGGCACGTCGCCCGCCAGGGTGGTGCGGTAGAGCTGGCGGTCGAAGTCGAGATCGAAGATGTCGGAGGGCGCCAGGTGCGCGGTCGAGCGGTTGTCCCAGAACGCCAGGCTGCGCGGCTCCCACTTGAAGCGCACCGTGAATTCCGGGCGCGTCACGTGTTCCCACAGCAGTTCGAGGATCGCCTGGCTCTCGGTGGGCGTGACGTCGACGATCGACTTCAGGAAGCTCGGGCTCACGTAGAGCGCGCGTTCGCCGGTCTCGGGATGGATCCGCACCAGCGGGTGCTCGCTCACCAGGCTGCGCCGCTCGACGGCCTCGGCATAGTCGCGCGTGGCGGCGGCGCCGGGCGGCGGCGTGAAGCGGTGGATGCCGCGCAGCCCGTCCACCAGCCGCTGGATCGGCGGCGAGAGCGTCTCGTAGGCGCGCACCAGGTTGGTCCATTGCGTGTCGCCGCCGTAGGGCGGGATCGTCACGCCGCGCAGGATCGAGGCCCAGGGCGGATTGACGGCGGCCGTCACGTCGGTGTGCCAGCCGGTCCAGGGGCGCCGCACCGGCGCGCCTTCGTAGCGCGTGGCCTGGCGGAACTTGGCGATCGAATAGATTTCCGGATGAGCTTCCACGTAGCCGAACACGGGATGGCCGACGGTCGGCTCGCCGAACTGCGCCGAGAAGGCCACGTGCTGCTGGTGGTTCAGGAACTGTTCGCGGAAGAAGATCACGCGCCACTTCAGCAGCGCCTCGCGAATGCCCGCGATCTCGGCCGCCGACAAGGGGCCGGTGAGGTCCACGCCGCGGATTTCCGCGCCGATGTGGGCGGACAGCGGAATCACGGCGAGCGATGAGGATAGGGCCTGGTTCATGCGGTGTCTCCTGTCGAGGCGCGGCGTGGGGCCGCCAGCGGATGGGGCGGCGTCGGCGGCTTGGCGG
>NZ_VWWC01000263.1:0-6435 GCF_011753175.1 Burkholderia sp. Cy-637
CGCGGCGGCCATGCGCTGCGCGCCGTAGCCGCCCTGCCCGGCCAGGTAGCGCGGCGCGTCGGCGGCGCCCAGGTAACGCGCGCGCAGCGCCTCGGCGGTCGGCAGCGGCACGGCCGGCGCGAACGGATCCTGGTCGATCAGGTAGGGGAAGTCTGTAGCGCTGACCCAGGGCAGCGAATCGAGCGGCAGGCGATAACCCATCGGCGAATCGCCGGGGATCAGGTACATGCGCTCGTCGCGGAAGAACCACGGGCCGGTTTCCCAGCGCGGGCCGGCCAGCCCGGGCGATTGCGGCAGCGGCTTGAGCGGCAGCACGTAGCCGATCACGGTGTCGAGCTTCTGGTCGAACACCTTGCGCAGCCGCGCGCGCTCCAGCTCGTCGTCCAGGCGCGAATCGAACGGATCGACGTTGACCGGCAGCCGGCGCTCGCGCCAGAGGTAGTACCAGACGTCCTCGAAACCGGGACGCATATGCTCGTCGCTCAGGCCGAGCCGCTCGGCCAGCGCGCGCAGGAAGCGCTGCGCGTCCTCGGTGCCGTAGGAGGACGGCTCGCGCTCGTCGGCGAACAGCGCCGGGTCCTGCCAGACCGGCTCGCCGTCCTTGCGCCAGAACACCGACAGCGCCCAGCGCGGCAGCTGCTCGCCCGGGTACCACTTGCCCTGGCCGAAATGCAGGAAGCCGCCCTCGCCGTATTCGGCGCGCAGCTTCTGGATCAGCGAGGTGGCGTAGCCGCGCTTGGTGGGCCCGAGCGCGTCGGTATTCCATTCGGCGCCGTCGCGATCGTCGATCGAGACGAAGGTGGGCTCGCCGCCCTGGGTCAGCCGCACGTCGCCGGCCGCCAGTTGCGCGTCGACCGCCGCGCCCAGCTCCAGCACGTCGCCCCATTGCGATTCGGTATAGGGCTTGGTCACGCGCGGCGATTCGTAGATGCGCGTGACGACCATCTCGTGCTCGAACTCCACCTCGCATTCGTCGATCAGCCCCTCGACCGGCGCGGCGCTGGTCGGCTGCGGCGTGCAGGCGAGCGGGATGTGGCCTTCGCCGGCCAGCAGGCCCGAGGTCGGGTCGAAGCCGATCCAGCCGGCACCGGGCAGGTAGACCTCGCACCAGGCATGCAGGTCGGTGAAGTCGACCTCGGTGCCGCTGGGGCCGTCGAGCGATTTCACGTCGGGCGTCAACTGGATCAGGTAGCCCGATACGAAACGCGCGGCCAGGCCCAGGTGGCGGCACAGCTGCACCAGCAGCCAGCCGGTGTCGCGGCACGAGCCCGAGGCCAGCTTCAGCGTCTGCTCGGGCGTCTGCACGCCGGGCTCCAGGCGCACCAGGTAGCGGATGTCCTTCTGCAGTTGCTGGTTCAGCGCGACCAGGAAGTCGATGGTGCCCTGCGGCGCGCGATCGATGCCGGCCAGGTAGTCGCGGAACAGCGGCGAGGCGCCGGTGGCCGCGTCGCAGACCAGGTAGGGCGCGAGCTCGTCGCGCAGCGCGGCGTCGTAGCTGAACGGAAAGGTCTCCGCCGCTTCCTCCAGGAAGAAGTCGAACGGGTTGTAGACCGACATCTCGGCCACCAGGTCGATGGTGATCTCGAAGCCGCGCGTGCGCTCGGGAAACACGAGGCGCCCAAGGTAGTTCGCGAACGGGTCCTGCTGCCAGTTCACGAAATGCTGCGCGGGCTCGACCTTCATCGAGTACGACAGGATCGGCGTGCGGCAATGCGGGGCCGGACGCAGCCGCACGATCTGCGGGCCGAGCCCGACCAGCCGGTCGTAGCGGTAGCGGGTGGTGTGGTGAAGCGCGACGTGGATGGACATGTCAGGGTCGGTCGGTTCGGGTCAGGTCGGGACGACAGGCGCTGCGGTTCAGGGTTTCGGTGCTGCTTCGAGGGTGGTTCGCGGTGTTGCGCGCGGTGGTTCGGTCAGGTGCCGCGGTCCGGGGCCGAGGATCCGGCAACCAAGCGGCGCGCCCCGCCCGAGGACGAAGCGCGCGGCTGCCAAGCTCGCGACGGCACGGCCGGCGATCGAGGCGACGGCGGCCGGCACCGGCCGCGCGCAAGGCCGCCACGCCGGTTCCGGCAGCCGCGCCAGGCCGCGCCAACTCGCCGCGCTCAGACCAGCTCGGGCGACTGGATCACGCTGATCTCGACGCCCACCGCGCGCGCGCCGATCCCCGTCACGGCCCGCGCATCGCGGCAGTCCAGGCCGGTGGCGACGCGCACGTAGCGCTCGTCGGGGCAGCGGTTCATGAACGGATCGAAGCCGACCCAGCCGAGCCCTTCCACATAGGCCTCGGCCCAGGCGTGGCCCGATTGCGGAAGGGTGGCCACCGCAGCCTGCTGCAGGCGCGCGACCGGCTCGGCCTCGGCCGCGCCCTGCGCCGCGTGGAGCGTGCCGTCGACATCCATCTGCATGCGCTGCGACTGCTGCGCGCCGCCCGAGGCCTGCATGGTTTCGGCGATGCGCTGCAGCGCGCCGTCGGTCAGCAGGTAGCCGCTCACGTAGCGCGCCGGGATCTTCAGCGAGCGCGCCGCGGCGATGAAGGCCTGCGCGTGGTCGCGGCTGGTGCCCTGGCCCGCTTCCAGCGCGGCCTCCGCATCGGCATCCGAGTCGGCCAGCTCGGGCGCGTAGCGGATCCGCGCATGCACCTCGGTCATCAGCCAGTGCAGCGCGTCGAGGCTGCGGTGCTCGAGCGGCAGCGCCTCGGCCAGCTCGCGCACGCGCTCGCCGGCCTGGGTCTGCTCGGTGGCGCGCTCGAAGATCCACGGCGCGGCGTAATCGTCCGCGCTGCCGACGATGCCGGCCCGGTCCTGGGTCTCGACCACGCCGGCGGCCACCACCACCACCTCGGCCTTGTCGCCGCGGTCGTGGCGCACCAGGTCGATGCGGTTGCCCAGGCCGTCGGCGTAGCTGACGGTGGGCTCGACGCCGTCGATCGTCACCTGCCAGGCGCGCACGGTCTGGCCGGGCCCGCTGGGCGGGCGCAGGCGCAGGCGCTGCAGGGCATGGCTCGCGTGCTCGTCGAACTGGAAGCGCGAAATATGTCGGATGGCGAGTCGCATGGCGGATCTCTCAGTCGAAGTTGTAAGCCTGGGCGATTTCCGCGCCGAGGCTGTTGTTGCGCCCGATGAAATCGGTCAGGAATTCGTGCAGCCCGCTCTTGAAGAGCCGTTCGACCGAATTGTCGGACAGCATCTGCAGGATTCTGGCGGCGGTTTCGTGACATTCGTGCGTGACGCCGTAATCTTTCCCGAGCCGGTTCAGGCTCGACATCACGCGGCCGTAGCAATAGCGCAGCGAGCGCGGCATGCGCCCGTTGAGGATCAGGTAGTCGGCGATGTTGATCGGCTTGTACTGCACGTCGTAGACCCAGCGATACGAGCGGTGCGCGGCCACCGAGCGCAGGATCGACTCCCATTGGTAGTTGTCGATCATGGTGCCGACGTGCGAGACCGAGGGCAGCAGCAGGTGGTACTTCACGTCGAGGATCCGCGCGGTGTTGTCGGCGCGCTCGATGAAGGCGCCCAGCTCGGCGAAATCGAAGATCTCGTTGCGCAGCATGGTGCCGTAGAAGCTGCCCAGCATCAGCGCGGTCTCGCGCTTGATGTGGTCGAGGATGGCCGGCAGCTGGCTGGAGCTGACCGGCTGCGCCAGCACCCGCTTCACCGATTGCCAGGCGTCGTTGACGGTCTCCCACAGCTCGCGCGTCAGCGCGATGCGCACCATGCGCGCGTTCGAGCGCGCGTACTCGATGCAGGACAGCACGCTGGAGGGGTTGTCGCGGTCGCGCAGCAGGTAGTCGGCGACGTTGTCGACCGTGTATTCCTCGTACTTCTGGCGGAAGCCCTCGTCGGCGCCCGAGCTGACCAGCACCGAGGACCATTCCGCCGGCGCGTCCGCGGTGCGCGTGAGCGCCATGCGCAGGCCCGCGTCGACGATGCGCGCGGTGTTCTCCGCGCGCTCGATATAGCGATACATCCAGTAAAGACCGCTTGCAGTGCGTCCAAGAAGCATGTCCTGTTCTCCGATCCTTGTTTCTCTGTCGCGCGGCGCGAGGCGCGGCGCGTGCCGGTAGCGCGGGCCTCAGTCGGCCAGCACCCAGGTGTCCTTGGTTCCGCCGCCCTGGCTCGAATTGACTACCAGCGAGCCTTCCTTGAGCGCCACGCGCGTCAGGCCGCCCGGCGTGATGCGGATCCGGTCCGAGACCAGCACGAAGGGGCGCAGGTCGACGTGGCGCGGCGCGAGGCCCGCCTCGGTCAGGATCGGCGTGGTCGACAGCGCGAGCGTGGGTTGGGCGATGTAGTTCGAGGGCCGCGCGCGCAGCTTGGCGGAGAAGGCCTCGCGTTCGGCGCGCGTCGAGGCCGGGCCGACCAGCATCCCGTAGCCGCCCGAGCCGTGCACTTCCTTGACGACCAGTTCCTCCAGGTGCTCGAGCACGTACTGCAGGCTGTCGGCCTCGCCGCAGCGCCAGGTCGGCACGTTCTCCAGCAGCGCCTTGCGGCCGGTGTAGAACTCGACGATCTCGGGCATGTAGGAATAGATCGCCTTGTCGTCGGCGATGCCGGTGCCGGGCGCGTTGGCGATCGTGATGTTGCCGGCGCGGTAGACGTCCATGATGCCGGCCACGCCGAGCACCGAATCGGGGCGGAACGTGAGCGGATCGAGGAAGGCGTCGTCCAGCCGCCGGTAGAGCACGTCGATCGGCCGGAAGCCTTCGGTGGTGCGCATCGCCACCCGGCCGTCGATCACCTGCAGGTCGCTGCCCTCCACCAGGTGCACGCCCATCTGGTCGGCCAGGAACGCGTGCTCGTAGTAGGCCGAGTTGTGGATGCCCGGCGTGAGCACCGCCACGGTCGGGTTGTCGGCATTGCCGCCCGGCGGGCAGACCGCGGCCAGCGACTGGCGCAGCAGCTGCGGGTAGGTCTCGACCGGCCGCACCTTGACGCGCTGGAACAGCTCGGGGAACAGCTGCATCATGGTTTCGCGGTTCTCGAGCATGTACGACACGCCCGACGGCGTGCGCGCGTTGTCCTCGAGCACGTAGAACTGGTTCTCGGCGGTGCGCACGATGTCGACGCCGATGATGTGGGTGTAGACGTTCCCGGGCGGCCGGAAGCCGATCATCTCGGGCAGGAAGGCCTCGTTGTGCGCGATCAGGTGCTTGGGCACGATGCCCGCGCGCACGATCTCCTGGCGGTGGTAGATGTCGTCGAGGAAGGCATTGAGCGCCATCACGCGCTGCTCGATGCCTTGCGACAGGCGCGTCCACTCCTGGCCGGAGATGATGCGCGGCACGATGTCGAACGGAATCAACCGCTCGGCGGCCTCGGCATCGCCATAGACGGCGAAGGTGATGCCGGTGCGCCGGAACACGCCCTCGGCGTCGTGGGCCTTCTGCGCAAGGCTCGCAGGGTCCTGCTTGTCGAGCCATTGCTTGAGGCGCTCGTAAGGTGCGCGTACCGCGTCGCCGGATAACAGCATTTCATCGAATGGCTTCATTCAGGATTCTCTCCATCTTCTTGTGTTCGGCATCGGGTGCCGGACCGGCGTGGACCTGATATTGCAAGTCCCGTGCCTTCCGCCAGCCTGATTCTTCCGTGGATATGGCACCGTTTGATGACATAACGCACCATGCCGGTGCCGACCTGGCCGACTCGCGCGCCGGCGATGCGCCGAGACGAGGCAGGCACCCCGCGACGCATCCTCTCCCGCGCATCGAGCCGGCCGACATGCGCCGGCGCTGTGCATCGAAGCCGGAATCGATCATGCGCCGGTTTTGCTGCATTGCCTATCGGCGCACGAGGGGATTGATCGCGACACGAAGAAAGCGCAGGCAAGCGTGTGCGGAGCCGCGTCGACGGTGCAGATTGCCCGGCGAATCGGAAACGATGCGAGGCGACGGCGGAGGATTTGCGAACCGGAGAAAGGTAATCAGGCCGCATGTGTCGCTCCGGGCATTTGTCAAACAGTATCAAGTGGCCCGCCGCGCCGCCGCGGGCACCCGCCTCGGCAGCGCAGGCAGCGGCCCGGCACACCGCCTTTCCCACCATGTTTTGCCGCCCCGCAGCATGACGATCCACCAATCGCAAATGAGAATTATTTGCATTTAATCTCGATTTGTTCGATGATTCGTCCATTCACCGAACGGATTTGTCCGAGATGACTGCCCTGCTCTCCCCGGCGACGCCGCAAGCCGGCCTCGCCCCAGCCTCCACCACCCCCGCCGATCGCCTGGCGGGCCTGCTCTCGCGTCAATCGCGCTGGCCGCTCACCGAGCCGGGCCCGAGCGACGCCGAACTCGATGCGATCCTGGACGCCGCCCTGCGCGCGCCCGATCACGGCAACCTGCGCCCGTGGCGCTTCGTGCTGATCCGCGGCGAGGCGCGCCGCGCGCTCGGCGAGGTGCTGGTGCGCCTGGCCGATGCGCGCGAGCCCGGCGCCGCG
>NZ_VWWC01000264.1:0-6349 GCF_011753175.1 Burkholderia sp. Cy-637
GCTGCCGGGCTGCGAGGCGGCGCGCGAGGCGCTGGCCGCGCACGCCGGCCTCGCCAGTGCCTCGGCCGGCTGGCCGCTCGCGGTAGTGGAGGTGCAGGCATGACCCATTCCTATGTTTCCGCCGGCCATACCGAGACCGGCAAGGTGCGCCGCCGCAACGAGGACGCGATCCTGGTGCGAGACGACCTCGGCCTGTGGGTGGTGGCCGACGGCCTGGGCGGCCACGCGGCGGGCGACTACGCCAGCGCGCTGATCGTCGAGCGGCTCGGCGCGCTGACCCGCGACGGCGACGTTCATGAATTCGCGATCGCGGTCGAGGAGGCGCTGCAGCAGGTCAATCTCGAGCTGCGCGCCGAGGCGCTCGCGCGGCAGGTCGACGTGATCGGCTCGACCGTCGCGCTGCTGATCCACGATCCGGCCTTCGTGCTGTGCGGCTGGGTCGGCGACAGTCGCGTCTACGTCGGCGAGCAAGGCGGCTTCGCCCAGCTCACGCGCGACCATGTGCATGGCCAGCCGGTCGACATCACCCATGTACGCGGCCTGCCGGCGCCGCCCTCGGCCGGCGCCGGCGTGCTGACGCGCGCGGTCGGCGTGGAGGACGTGCTGTTCCTCGACTGGGCCGTGGCCGGCAGCCGGGCCGGCACCGAATTCCTGCTCTGCTCGGACGGGGTCAACAAGGAACTCGGCGACGAGGAGCTCGCCGTGCTGTTCGGCGAGCCGGCCACGCCCCGGCAGCGCGTCGATCGCCTGTTCGAACTGTCGATGTCGCGCCGCGCGCGCGACAACATCTCCGCCGTGATCGTGCGGCTCGAAGCTCCGTGAAAGATTCCCGATGAACGATCCTCACGCCCTCCTGAACGCCGGCCGCCTGCAATGGCAGCGGCTGGTCGATTTCGTCGAACGCGCCATGCATCGCGGCAAGCCGGCGCTGCCCTCGGCCGCGCCGCGCGCCACCGGCAGCGGCGCCTGCGCCGGCAACGCGCGCAGGTAGTCGCGCCAGAAATCCAGCAGGGCCGGTTCCTCGCGGGACAGCGCCTGCTGCGCCCAGACGCTGTAGTCGCGATACTGCACCGCCAGCGGCGCGAGCCGCGCGGCCCGCTGCTCGCGATGCGCGGCATAGGCTTCCAGCAGGTCGGCGAGGAACACCTCGGCGGACCAGGCATCGACGACGATGTGGTGGAAGCTGGCCGCCAGCACCGCGCTGTCGGCGGCGGTCTGGATCAGCGCGAGCCGGTACGGGCGGCCCGCGGCCAGGTCGAAGGGCTCCTTGGCCATGCGCGCGAGATGGTCGCGCACGAAGCCATCCAGCATCGAGGCCGGGTTGCCGCTCAGGTTCATCTGCAGCAGGTCGGCGTCGGCCGCCACGAGCGTGGCCGCGTCCTGCGCGGCGGGCACGATCTGGCGCGGCCCTTCGTCGGTCTCGACGATGCGGGTGCGCAGGATCGCGTGGCGCGCCACGGTATCGATCAGCGCCGCGCGGAACGCGGCCGCATCGAGCGTGCCGCTCAGGCGCAGCGCGCCCACCACGTTGTGGCCGACATGCTCGCGATGGAAGCGCTGCGCGAGCCACAGCCGATGTTGCAGCGGCGCGAGCGGGATCGCCGCGTCGGCCGGGGCGAGCGGGATGCCCGCCGGGCGCGCGGCATCGTCGTCGAGCCGTTGCGCCAGTGAAGCCAGGTCCTGGGTCATGAAGAAGTCCTTCAGGGCAATCGCGCGGCCGAGTCGTGTCTCGATCGCCGCGACGGCGCGCGCGGCCAGCAGCGAGTGCCCGCCGAGCGCGAAGAAATTGGCGTGGGCGTCGTCGACGCGCTCGCCGAGCAGTTCGCTCCAGATCGCCGCCAGCGCGCGTTCGGTGTCGGTGGCCAGCGGCGTGCGGGCCGCTTCGCCCTCCCCGCCCGTTTCAACCGAAGCGCGCGGCGCGGGCAGCGCCGTGTAGTCGACCTTGCCGTTGCGCGTGAGCGGCAGCGCGTCGAGCTCGACCACGTGCGTCGGCACCATGAAGGCCGGCAGCTTCGCGGCCACCGCCTGCTTGAGCCACGCGGCGCGCGCGGCCGGCGTGCCGGCGATGTCGGTCGATGCGGCGTCGAACACCACGTAGGCGACCAGTTGCAAGCCCGCCTGCGCATGCTGGTGCGTGCCCACCACCGCGTCGTAGACGCCCGCCTCGCCCTTGATCGCGTGCAGGATCTCGCTCGGCTCGATGCGATGGCCGCGGATCTTGAGCTGGTCGTCGGCGCGGCCGAGGTAGTCGAGTTCGCCCGCCGCGTTCCAGCGCACCAGGTCGCCGCTGCGATACAGCCGGGCGCCGGCCTCGCTCGAGAACGGATCGGCGATCAGGCACGCCTGCGTGAGCGCCTCGTTGCCGCGATAAGCGCGCATCAGCGAAGCCCCGCCGACGTGCAGCTCGCCCGCCAGGCCGCGCGGCAGCAACTGGCCGTGACGGTCGAGCACCAGCGCCTGCACGCGATCGATCGCGGTGCCGATCGAGGGCGCTGCCTGCCGCGCGTGCGGCGTTTGCGCCGGCACTTCCGTGGCGGTCGCCACCACGCTGTTCTCCGACGGGCCGTAGTGGTTGAACAGCCGGTAGCCGGCGCCGGCCGGCGCACGGCGCGTGAGCCGCTCGCCGCCGGTCAGCAGGTAGCGGAACGCCGGCGTGCCGCGCCAGCCGTCGGCCAGCACCGCGTGCGCGAGCGGCGTGGCCACGAAGGCGTGGGTGATGCCGGCCGCGGCGAACCAGGCCGTCAGCTCGCGCGAGGACTGGCGCGCCGCCTCGGGCGCGAACCAGACGCTGGCGCCGGTGGCCAGGTACGGCCAGATCTCCCAGACCGCCGCGTCGAAGCCGACGCCGGCCGTCTGGCTGGCGCGCGTCGTACGCGGCGCCTCGTGCAGCGCATAGGCGCGCGCGTGCCAGTCGCAGAGATTGGCCAGGCCGCGATGCGGGATCTCCACGCCCTTGGGCGTGCCGGTGGTGCCCGAGGTGTAGACCAGGTAGGCCAGGTCGTCGAGCGCGACGGCGACGTCGAGATCCTCGCCGTCCAGGCCGGCGGCCTCGGCGACCAGCGTGTCGAGCTCGAGCGCGGCCACGCCGGCCGGCAGCGTTTCGGGCGCCGTGCCGGCCTCCACCAGCAACTGTTGCGCGCCGCAATCGGCGACGATGCGCGCGCGACGCGCCTCGGGATAACGCGGGTCGATCGGCACATAGGCGGCGCCCAGCTTGAGCACGGCCAGCGCGGCCAGCGCGAAGCCGGGCCCCGGCGACAGGCACAGCGCGACGGCTTCGCGCGGCACCGCGCCGAGCGCGCGCAGGCGGCGCGCCAGGCGATTGGCCTGGGCGTTGAAGGCGCCATAGGCAATGCCTTGCGCGGCATCGGCGCCCGTCACGGCGAGCGCTTCGGGATGCAGGCGCGCGATCCGCTCGAGGTGGTGATGGATCGGTTCGCCGGACAGCACGCCGGTCTCGCCGAAGCCGAAGCCGAAGCCACGGCCGAGCGCGAGCAGCGCCTCGGCCGCGCCGGCGTCGACCACCCGCGTCTGGGCCGGCGTCAGCTCGGGCGCCGCGACCACCTGTTCGAGCAGCAGGCGATAAGTGTCGAGCAGCAGCGTCGCGCGCTCGCGGTCGAAGGCCGAGAGGCGATGGTTCAGCGCGATGCGCATCGCCTCGCCCTCGGCGCGGCAGCGCAGCGTGAGGTCGAACTTGGCGCTGCGGTCGGCGCGCCGCTCCAGCGCGAGCGTCGCCGCGCCGAAGCCGATCGCGCCGAACTCGCGCTCCTCGTAGTCGAACATGGCGCGCACCAGCTCGCCCGCCTCGCCCGCGCGCTCCACGCCGGCCAGCTCGACCATCTCGCCGTAGCCGAGCCGCGCATGGCGCCAGGCCGCCACGCTGGCCTCGCGCCAGTCGTGCAGTTGACGCGCGAAAGGCGTGCCGTCGCCGATCGTCACGCGCAGCGGCAGCACGTTGACGAACATGCCGATCATCGCCGCCGTACCCGGCACGTCGCGCCCCGCGTAGGCGGTGCCGACCAGCACCTCGGGCTCGCCGCCCAGGCGCGCCAGCAGCAGGCCATAGGCGGCCAGGTAGACGGTGGACTCGCTGACGCCCTCGCGCGCGGCCATCGCGCGCACTGCCGCGGCCAGTTCGCGCGGCAGCTCGGCGGCGACTTCGTCGCCCGGCGCCGTATCGATATCGCCGGCCTCGACGGCTTCGGCCTGCCGCGCCGCTTGCGGCAGGCGCAAGGCGGCCAGCCCGTCAGGCGCGAGGCCCGTCAACTGCTCGCGCCAGAACGGCAGCGCGGCGGCTTCGGCGGCCTGCGCCTCGGCCGAGCGGCTCCAGGCCGCATAATCACGGTATTGCAGCGCGGTTTGCCCGGCAGCCGTTTCGGCAACGAGCGTCGCGCCCAGGGCACCGCGCCGTGCGATCTCGTCGAGCAGGATCGCCACCGAACGGCCGTCGGCGATCAGGTGATGCAGGCTCAGCAGCAGATAAGCCTGGTCTGCCGCGAGCGGCAGCCAGCCCGCGCGCAGCAGCGGCCCGTCGGCCAGATCGAAACGACGCGACTGGAAGGCCTCGATCGCCGCCTCCACGCGCGTCTCGCGCGCGGTCGACGCGAGACCGTCGAGCTCGACCGACAGCCGCTCGATCGTGAACGGCCCGGCCGCGCGCACTTCCTGTACCGGCAGGCCGTCGCGCAGCGGGAAAACGGTGCGCAGCGCCTCGTGCTCGGCCACCAGCGCCGTCAGCACCTGCTCCAGGCGCTCGAGATCGAGCTCTCCTTGCACGCGCAGCGCGCCGCCGACGTGGTAATCGGTGCTGGCCGGGTCGTAGCTCTGCAGCAGCCAGATGCGCTGCTGGGCCGGGCTCAGCGGCACCGGCAGGCCCGGCTCGACACGCGCCAGCGCCACCGGCGCGGCACGGCCGGCCGCTTCGCGCAGATGCGCGGCCAGCGAGGCCACCGTGGCATGCGTGAACAGATCGGCGATCGCCACCGTCACGCCGAAACGCTCGCGCAGCGCCTCGGCCAGCTTCGCGACCAGCAGCGAATGGCCGCCGAGCGCGAAGAAATCCTCGTCGGCACGCGGCGTCACGCCGCCGAGCAGCTCGCGATAGCAGGCGGCCACGCCCTGCTCCACTTCGTCGGCGAACAGCGCTCCCTCGGCCGGGCTTGCCGGCGCGGCGTCCAGCGACGGCAGCGCGCGGCGGCTGACCTTGCCGTTCGCGTCGAGCGGCAGCGTGTCGAGCAGCACATAGGCGGCGGGCCGCATGTAGGACGGCAGCCGCGCCTCGACGAAGGCGCGCAGCGCGGCCTCGTCCAGCGCGGCGCCCGCTCCGGCGCGCGGCGCGACATAGGCGGCCAGCAGCTTCCCGGCCGCGGCGCGCTCGAAGGCCAGCACCTTGCATTGCCCCACCGCCGGATGCGCGGCGATCACCGCCTCCACCTCGGCCGGCTCGACGCGGAAGCCGCGGATCTGCACCTGGTCGTCGGCGCGGCCGATGAAGTGGATGCGCCCGGTTTCGTCGAGCCGCACCACGTCGCCGGTGGCATAGAGGCGCGTGCCGGCCGCCTCGCCTTGGGGCGCCAACACGAAGCGCTCGGCGCTCAGCTCGGGGCGCCCCAGGTAGCCGGCGGCCAGCCCGGCGCCGCCCACGTAGAGCTGGCCGGCCACGCCGAGCGGCACGGCGCGCAGCGCCGTATCGAGCACGTGCAGCCGCTGGCCGCGGATCGGCCGGCCGATATCGGGCAGCGCGGGCGCGCCTTCGGTCGAATCATCCGCGGCAACCTCGCCGGCCGTGGTGACCACGCTGTTCTCGGTCGGGCCATAGGCGTTGACGAGCCGGTACGCGGCGCCGGGCACGGCGCGCGACTTCAGTTGATCGCCGCCAGTGAGCAGCACGCGCAGCGCGCGCGGCGCGGCGCCGGTGGCCAGGAAGGCCTCGGCCAGCGGCGTGGGCAGGAAGGCATGGCTGATCGCCTCGGCATCGAGCCATTGCGCCAGCGCGGCCGCGTCGTGGCGCAGCGCGGCGGGCGGTTCCACCAGGCTCGCGCCCGCGCACAGCGCCGGCCAGATCTCCCAGACCGCCGCGTCGAAGCCCGGGCCGGCCAGCATCGCCACGCGCGAGCCCGCATCGAGCCCGAAGGCCTCGACATGCCAGTCCACCAGGTTGGCGAGGCCGCCGTGCGGCACCAGCACGCCCTTGGGCTGGCCGGTCGAGCCGCTGGTGTAGATGCAGTAGGCGATGTCGTCCGCGCGCGGGGCGACGGCCGGCAGCGCTTCGCCAGCGCCGGCGGCATCGAGATGCGCGTCGACTACCATCACGCGCGCCGCCGCCGTGGCCGGCACGCGCGCGGCGTCG
>NZ_VWWC01000265.1:0-6346 GCF_011753175.1 Burkholderia sp. Cy-637
CGGATGCCGCGAACCCGGCCGGGCGCCGCACCTGGCATGTGCCGGCCGGCGAGCTGGGCGCCGCCCTGTCCGAACTGGCCAGCCAGGCCGGCGTGACGATCCAGATGGACGCGCGGCTGGTCGAGGGCCGACGCACGCGCGGCATCGACGGCCGCTACACGCTGGCCGAGGGCTTCGCCGCCCTGCTCGCGGGCAGTTCGCTGGAGGCCGTCGACGGCGGCCGCCAGGTCTGGCTGGTGCGCGCGCGGGCCGGCGGCGGCAATGCCGATATCGATGCCGCCGGCGCGTCGGCCGCGGCCAGCCACGCGCTGCCGGTCGTCAAGGTCAGCAGCCGCGCGGGCGACGACGACGGCGGCTACGTGGCCGCGACCAGCAGCGCCGGCTCGAAGACCGCCACCTCGCTGCTCGAGATCCCGCAATCGGTCTCGGTGGTCACGCACGACCAGATGGTCCAGCAGGACGCGCAGACGCTCAACGCGGCGGTGCGCTACACCTCGGGCGTGCAGCCCGAGACGCGCGGCGCCGTGGCCACGCGCTACGACATGCTGACGGTGCGCGGCTTCTCGGCCAACACCTATTGGAACGGCCTGAAGCAGGTCGACAACAGCATGTATTCCACGCCGCAGATCGACCCCTATCTGCTGGAACGCATCGACGTGCTGAAGGGGCCGGTGTCGGTGCTCTACGGCCAGGCGGCGGCGGGCGGCGTGCTCGACCAGGGCAGCAAGCCGCCGACGCGCCAGCCGCTGCACGAGATCGGCGTGGAGCTCGGCACCGATGCGCACCGGCAGGCCACGTTCGATTTCTCGGGCCCGCTCGACGCCGACAGCCGCTACCTGTACCGCTTCACCGGCATCGCGCGCAGCGAGTTCGGCCAGGTCGAGAGCACCCGCAACGAGCGCATCGCGCTGGCGCCCTCGTTCACCTGGCGCCCCGACGAGGCCACCTCGCTGACGCTCTACGCGCTCTACCAGCGCGACCCGCGCAGCAGCTCCTACGGCGCGGTGCCGCTGGAGGGCTCGGTGATCGGCAGCCCCTACGGGGCGCTGCCGCGCGACTTCTACGACGGCGACACCAATTTCGAACGCTTCAGCCGCACCGAGGCGGCGCTCGGCTACCGCTTCTCGCGCAAGCTCGACCGCGACTGGACGGTGCGCTCGAACGCGCGCTACTTCCATATCGGCCAGGATTACGCGAGCGTCTACAGCAGCGGCTTCGTGCCCGGCACCTCTTCGCTGCAGCGCTACTCGATCGCCTCGCAGGACCAGTTCAACTCGATCGCGCTCGACAACCAGCTCGAAGGCCGCTTCGCGACCGGCGCGGTGCGCCACACGGTGCTGGCCGGCTTCGACTACCAGCACTTCGCCACCTCCTACGCGCTCGGCTACGGCAGCGCGCCGCCGCTCGACGTGCTCGCGCCGAACTACGCGCAGCCGATCGACCCGATCGCGCTCGCGCCCACCCGGATCCGCGGCAACCAGTTCGGCGTCTATGCGCAGGACCAGATGCGCTACGGCCACTTCGTGCTGACGCTGGGCGCTCGCCAGGATTGGGCCAATACCTCGACCACCGCCAATGGCGCGACCAGCTCGCAATCGGCGCGCGCCTTCACCAAGCGCGCCGGCCTCAGCTACGTGTTCGACAACGGCATCGCGCCCTACGTCGGCTACACCGAATCGTTCTCGCCGCAGAGCGGCACCAGTCGCGCCGGCCGGCCCTTCGACCCGGAACGCGCGAAGCAGTACGAGATCGGCCTGAAGTTCCAGCCGACCGACTACGACGCGATGTTCACCATCGCGCTGTTCGATCTCACCCGCAACAACCTGCTGACCACCGACACCGTCAACCCGCTCTACCAGACCCAGTCGGGCGAGGCGCGCTCGCGCGGCATCGAGCTGGAGGCGAAGGCGAGCCTGTCCGATTCGCTGAACGTGACGGCCAGCTATACCTACCTCGATACCAAGTACGTGAAGGACAACAGCGGGCTGGAGGGCAAGTTCCTGACCGGCGTGCCGCAGCACCAGGCCTCGGCCTGGGCCTACTACACGCAGCGGCGCGGGCCGCTGGCGGGGCTGTCGGCCGGCGCCGGGCTGCGCTACACCGGCCAGACCTACAACGACACCAACCAGTACCGGCTGGCCAGCTACCTGCTGCTGGACGCGACGCTGCGCTACGACCTCGGGCGCCTGTCCTCGCGCCTGAAGGGCTCGGACATCTACGTGAACGCGCAGAACCTGCTCAATCGCCGCTACGTCGCCTCGTGCTCGTCGACGGCCTGGTGCTGGTTCGGCTACGGGCGGCAGGTGTTCGCGGGCGCGAACTATCACTGGTAAGGCGACAGAAAGCCGGCGGCGGCGGCCGCGACGGCGGCTACGGGCGAGCGACAGGCGGCGGGCGGCAACGCCCCGCTCGCGCCGGCGCCGCTTCGCGCGAAAGGCCGCCGGGCCGCATCGGCGCTTGACGAATCGGCGCGCAGGCGCTTCCATACGGGCTCGCTGAATTCCGTGCGCGCGCCGCCGCCTTCGTCATGAATTACCAATCGATACTCGACCGCATCCAATCCGAAATCGCGCCCTGGATCGGCGCCGGGCGCGTCGCCGACTACATCCCCGAACTCGCCAAGGTGCCGGCCGAGCGCTTCGGCATCGCGATCGTCACGCTCGACGGTCGGACCTACACGGTCGGCGACGCGCAGGAGCGCTTCTCGATCCAGAGCATCTCCAAGCTGTTCGCCTGCACGCTGGCCTTCCAGTTGCTCGGCGACGAGCTCTGGCAGCGCGTCGGCCGCGAGCCGTCGGGCACCGCCTTCAACTCGCTGGTGCAGCTCGAGAGCGAGCGCGGCAAGCCGCGCAATCCCTTCATCAACGCCGGCGCGCTGGTGGTGACCGACGTGCTGAGCCGGCGCTTCGTGCGCGCCGAGACGGCGCTGGTGGAGTTCATCCGCCGCCTGATCGGCTCCAGCGAGATCGACTACGATTCGCGCGTGGCGAGCTCCGAGCTGCAGCATGCCGAGCGCAACCGCGCGATGGCGCACTTCATGGCCAGCTTCGGCAACATGTGGATGCCGGCCTCCACGGTGGTGGACGCCTACTGCCGCCAGTGCGCGATCTCGATGAGCTGCGTGGAGCTGGCCCAGGCCGCGCTGTTCCTCGCCAACGGCGGGGTGGCGCCGATCAGCGGCGAGCAGATCGTCGACGCCAGCTCGGCCAAGCGGCTCTCGGCCCTGATGCTGACCTGCGGCACCTACGATGCGGCCGGCGACTTCGTCTACCGCGTCGGGCTGCCGGCCAAGAGCGGCGTGGGCGGCGGCATCGTCGCGGTGCTGCCGGGGGAGATGGCGGTTTGCGTGTGGTCGCCGGGGCTGGATCCGAACGGCAATTCGCTGGCGGGGGTGCTGGCGCTGGAGTGGCTGACGACTTATACGGGGCGGTCGATTTTTTGAGGGGGATCAGCGATCGGAGCGGGTTCTTTTCGCCTTCGAATTCGGGGACGACCCATTGAGAAAATCGGCGACCACCTGGTAGCAATGCTCGAAGCCCGGACGATAGTCGAGCGTGATGATCCGCGCGAAATCGGCTTCGAGGCGGTCGCGCCGCTGGTCGAGGCGGTCCAGGATGACACGCGCGTGCGTGCGTAGCAGCGCCGCCTCGCGCGCGCAGGCGTCGGGACAGCGCTCCAGCACGAGCGCCATGTCGAACAAATCCCGGCCGGTAAACCCCTGGGCGCGATAGAAGGCTTTCTTGGCGATGATTTCGACGGGGGTTTCCGTCGTGACCATTCGGCCGCGAATCTCGCGCTCCGCCGTGGCTTGCTCGGTCAAGGTCGGCGCAATCACGAAATCGATGTCGCCGCCGTCTCCGACGATCTTCAGGTAGTGAGCAGCCTCGATGTATTCGGTCGCAAACGACTCCGCTACGTCATTGAGCCGAGGCGAATAGAAAGTCAGATATTGCGGGTCCGTGATGAAGATATCGATGTCCTTGCTGAATCGATGATTGAAATCGAGCATCAGCATCGTGCCGCCGCCGAATCGCCAGCGAGGCGGACGCTCCCCGACGACCTCGACGGTGTCGATCAACGCCACGGCCTGGTCGAACAGGCGCTCCCACATCTTCGGATCGAAATCAGGCAAGACGAAACTCCTCGGGTACGTTGAGCTGGCGGCTCGCCGCCCAGTTCCGCAGATTCTCCCGGATGCGAGCTCGCGTCGGCTTGCTCCAGGTCGCAATCGCTTTTTCGAACAACATCGGCGGGGTTTCCTCGAGTGCGTAGTCGACCAGCGTCGCCCACTTCAGCGAGACCTTGCCGGTCAGCAGAAAGCGCTCCATCACGGCCGGCGGCAGATTTCCGTGATAGCTGGTCGATGCCGTCCGGCAAAGCGCCAGCAGCGCCGCGGGATAGGCAGGCGAGTTCGATGGCACGAGGCCGATTCCGAGACGCTCGAGGATCGGCAGCAGGACATGCGAGCTGACATTGCCGCCGTCCTCGAGGTCGGCGACCACGCGCCGACCAACACCCGCGGCCGCAGCCAGGGTTTCCTGCGTCAGCCCATCGGCTTTCCGCCTTTCGCGGATCAGGCGCCCCAATTCGGCAGGAGAATGCAGTGAAGTATGTGCGTTCATATGTACGCTATATAGTACATATTTCTCGACAAGTCACGCTGTCTGGCTCCACCGCCGCCGCTTCGCCCCTGCGCGCCGCCCCCTCCTCCCTGTCACGAACCTGACTTACCCGCCACTTACAGTGGCGGCTCGATTGAATCCCAAAGAGGACAAAACTCGTGAACCACTCCTATCGCATCGCGGCGGTAGGCGCGTGCCTGGCCGCCTGTGCCGGCATGTCCGCCCACGCCTACGCAGACGAAACGCCAAGTGCCGCCGGCACCTCGGTGACCCTCTACGGTATCCTCGATACCGGTCTCGAATATCTCGACAACGCCGCTTCCTCGAAAGGCACCACGCACAGCGTGACGCGCCTGACCTCCGGCAACATGTCCGGCTCGCGCTGGGGCATCACCGGCCGCGAGGACCTGGGCGGCGGCACGCGCGCCTTCTTCCTGCTCGAAAGCGGCATCAACATCGATACCGGCGCCTCGCTGCAGGGCGGCCGCGAATTCGGCCGGCTCGCCTACGTCGGCATCGCCGACGAGCGGCTCGGCACCGTCTCGCTGGGCCGCCAGGGCGGCCTGTTCCTTGACTGGGTCAGCGAATACAACCCGCTCAAGAACGCCGTCTACGCGATCAAGATGCAGGATCCGGCCTTCTCCGACCGGCTCGACAACACCGTGCGCTACGAGAAGCGCTTCGGCGGCCTGACCGCCATCGCCCAGTACAGCTTCGGCTACGACAGCGTCACCTACGGCGCGCAACCGGCCGGCGACACCCGCTACGCGCGCGTGATCGAGGCCGGCCTGCGCTACAAGCACGGCCCGTTCAGCGCGACCCTGGTGTACGACCAGAAGAACGGCGGCAGCACCAGCGCGACGGCGGCCCACACCACCAAGGCCGGCGGCTACGAGGGCGACATGGACCGCCGCATCGGCGTGGCCGCGAGCTACAAGTTCTCCAGCGTCACCACCTACGCGGGCTACCGCTACCTCGATTCGCACGCGGTGCACCTGAGCACGCTGTCGAGCTCGCCGGTCGAGGCCAGCAGCCTCTACTGGCTCGGCTCGACCTGGTACGCGCAGCCGGACCTGGCCTTCTCGGGCACCGCGATGTACCAGAACTTCTACGGCAACTCGCGCGATCCGTGGTCGTTCCAGGTCGATGCGGACTACTTCCTGTCCAAGCGCACCGACCTCTACCTGAACCTCGGCTACGTGCTGAACCGCAACGGCTCGAACCTCGGCCTGAACGGCTTCGGCACCGACGTGGTGGCCGGCAAGAACCAGTTCGGCCTGATGGCGGGCATCCGCCACAAGTTCTGAAGGAGTCCGCATGAACCAGGGCACGCGCGTCCCGATCCGCCTGCGCGGCTTGCGCCAGCGCTTCGGCGCGCACACCGTCCTCGACGGGATCGACCTCGACGTGCCGGCCGGCACCACGCTCGCGCTGCTGGGGCCCTCTGGCTGCGGCAAGAGCACCTTGTTGAAGCTGCTGGCAGGTCTGCTGCAGCCCGACGAAGGTGCCGTGCAGTTCGGCGACCAGATCGTCGCCGAACCCGGCCGTTGCCTGCCGCCCGAGGCGCGCGAGCTCGGCATGGTGTTCCAGGACTACGCGCTGTGGCCGCATCTGACGGTGGCCGGCAATGTCGCCTTCCCGCTGGAGATGCGCCGCGTGCCGCGCGCCGAGCGCGCCGCCGCGGTGGCGCAGGCGCTGGAGCGCGTCGGCCTCGGCGGGGTCGG